>JAFAJU010000456.1 GCA_019236035.1 Verrucomicrobiota bacterium
TCGGCGGCGCCACTTTGCACAAATTGTGCCGTTTGCGCGATGTTTTCGCCGTACACCAGCCGAGATGCGACCTGATCGTAGACATTGAGTGCCTTCAGCGCCGCCACTGCTGCGCGACCGTACGGTGCGTGCTCCGGATTGGCGACCGCAATCTTGTGCACTGACGGTTCCAACAATGCTTTGATTCCAAGCTTATCGAGATCGAGCGGAGAATTCTTCGGCGCCCACAGAACGATACGGCCCGTTGCGTACAGAAACACTTCATCAACGCCGAGACCCTTTTCTGCCAACTTGCGCGGATAGGCGACGTCCGCCGAAAAGAATAGGTCGAATGGTGCGCCGCTCTGCAACTGGGCGAAGAAATTTCCGGAAGAACCGTAAGTGACGTTGATTTTGACGGCAGGATTGTTTTGCTCGAACTCCTTTACGAGGTCATCGAGTGCGAATCTCAGATCAGCTGCCGCAGCAATCGAAAGCTGCGCAGGAGCCGATTCCTTAACATCTTCGCCGGCGGCGAACGCCGGCAGGGCTGCTAGAATCGCTCTCGCGAACGCCAGGCAAGCCGATACATTGACAAGGTGGTTTCGAAAATTCACGATGCTTTTCCCATTCAGTTTTTGCGAACTGTCAACGCCTTGACTTGGCGTACCCAGCGAGCGGGCCGTTTCTCGCCGGGAACGATGATGCGGAAAGGCCCCTCGCGGGGCGGAAGCGGCTGGCCGTCCTTGGCGTCCGCCAAGAGGATGACGCGGTCGGTCAATTCCGGGTTAAGCTCAGCTAACGAGAACACTGCTCGGTACCCGTCGGTTGCTTCAACGAGCACGGTCATCGTTATGGTGTCACGGATTGCCGCCATACCGGAATCGACCAGCAGCCCGCCGGCCTTAAGCACTTCCGCCAAGGGGGTGCCGGAATAGACAATCTCTTTGCTCGGATTATGCGGATCGGTAGTCCGCACTTCCAGCCGAGGCAGTTTATGCAACTCGGAGGCGTTGAGTCGCCGGGGGTTGGGCAGGTCCCCGCGTAAGTCCAGCGAGTCTTCTACTTGAGCGTTAGCACCGGCGGCGTCGCCGATCTTATCTTGCGCCCACCCGCTGTCTATGAACTGCAGACAAAGCATCCCTGCCAAGCTCACAGACAGGGCGCAAGAGCCAAAACAGCTCCACCGGATCGTCATCTTCATAGGCTCCAACGCTTCTCCTTGCTATTACCGAGGGGTCACCCACGACCCCAGCTAAGCGTAAGGTCAGTTGCTGTCTGCAGCCTAGTCGATGGCGATCATTACCTCTGATGCCTTGATGACTGCGGAAGCAGTCTTGCCTTGGGCCAAACCGAGTGATTCGGCTGAGGCTTTCGTGATGATGGAAACAATTTCCACGCCGGGTGCGATTTCCAGCGTAACCTCGCAGTTGACCGCTCCCTCGACAACTTTGACGACTTTTCCTCGAAGTATGTTGCGCGCGCTGATTTTCATAGTGGGCCGGATTGTTTCAAACGGTCCGTAGTATGGCAATCGAATTGCGATCCGAACTAGTCCGGGGCAAACAAATCTATTCTCGGGTCACGTTCTTGCACGTGGATCCCCATAGCCATCACGACCCCGAGACCGAGGATAGTCTAGGGCTGGGCTTGTCGGATTTACTGCGAAGCGGTTTAACAGAACAGCCCAGGCCTCTAGGCCTGGGAAAGCTCCATCGAAATTCGCCCTGAAAGGGCGACCGACGGCAACAGGTGAAAATGAAGACCGTGCGATCCATGTCGAAAGACCATCGCATTCGGATGCCCTTTCAGGGCGAGTTCCTTGTGGCAAAAACCCAGGCCTGAAAGGCCTGGGTTACGGTCTCTAACCGCTTCGCCGTAGGGCAGCTTCGCTGCTAACAATGGAGGTTACCACCAGGGTCAACGCCCAATACACCGCAATACTTCTGGTAAAGTTCTGCTCTATTCAGAGCCTGTGAGGTCGGCGCCCCTTTGCCACATTCAATGCCGCCATTGATCACGTTAATGGTCATGCCAAATCCAGATGATCTGATAGCATCGTGGCACGACGGTTTAGGCGCTTGGGCTGTCATCCAGAACCACAAGGCGGTCATGAAGGTAATGCTGCTATCTGTCGAGACCAGTTCAGGGTGGTTAAGCAGATCCTTGCCGATAGCCTTGCCGCACGCGCCATAGTTGAAATTCCAGGACAATTGAAGTGGCCCGCGGCCGTGATAGGAGTGTCCCGGCGCACATGGATAAGTGGCGCTCGACGTATCGCAGTAGATGATCGGCGGGTTCTGTTCGTCTACGAAGACGAGCGCTCCTGTCTCATGGGAAATGTTGGCGAGAAACGCCGCTGCTTCCCGTCGATTTTCCTGCGCAGACCCCTCGTTGCAGAAGTGCGGGAACGCATGAGTGGCTGCGATCAGGCCTTCGTAGGTATACAGGTGGTTGCTATTCGGAAATAACGTCTTATAAGTCTCTTGCGATACAATGCTGGCGAAACCACTCCCGCCGGCGACCGGCTTGCTGGGCGATGCCGCTCGGGGCAGTTTCTTTGCATCAGGCTTTGGAAGATGCTTTTTAACTTCTTTCTCTGCTTCCCCGCTGTGCACGGCCGCTTCACCGTGCCCGTGCATGTGCGGTTCCCTGATGCTAGTCTTAGCTGGCGTTACTTTATCTTTCATTGATACTCTCCTTTTTGTTTACTATTGAGTTTTTATTCTAGTTTTTCCTATTCAACCTAGGTGTAGACCGGCTTGGTTTTTCCTTACGTACCTAAACGTGGGCGGTTTGCTTTATCTCCTAATGCATCTCACTAACATCTGAAATAGAACTAACGATCCAGCCAGCTTGGCTTTGTGCGTGGTATGGCAAGTTGATGTTTGTTGTTGATGCAGAAATTGAAGTCATACGAATTACGCGATTGAGACCCGGAGTCGGGAAAAAGTGACACCTCAATTGAGGACGCTAGGGCGTTTTGTATTAATTGCCGTAATCGTTGTCCCGGCTGTCTCCCTCGCAATATTGAGAAAAATGAACGGCGGTCCCCTGTCTGTTTGGTTTAACCAAGGATTACGGCAGCCCGGACAAAGAACGGTGCGGGTCTGAGATCCGGGTGTGTATTGGGCAACGCAAATGCTGGAAAGTATAAGAGGATGAACAGCAACCGCCGCTTTACGGATAAGGTTAGCTAGCTCAACTCTAAAAGGAACAAAGAACCATGCCAAAACCGCAGAAAACGAGTACGAGCAGCGTGAACGCTGCAAAAAAGCAAAAACAGAAGAAAGACAGGGCAGAGGCCATCGGTGCGGCCAAGAATCGCAAAAAGCTGACTGGACGTGATCGTCAAGGCAATCACGACAGTGCGACCAAACAAACGAAGAGGCATGACGACCGCCACGATCACGGGGTTAAGGTGGCCGGACGGGCTGGATAGACTTCGAAACGGTTTCCAGGCTTGCAATCACACAAATAGTGATTCGGCGATGCAACGGAAATGGAAAGAATCTGCCATGACGGTTTCAAATGTTCTGCTAGCAAAAAGTGGAGTTACTCGTTCAACTAGTCGATTGAGGTCCCTGCCCAACGGTAACGGACTCAAACTTCTTAAACGTATCGGCTACTCCAATATTGATACACGCCGGGACGACGGGTCTGCGTTCTTCTACGAAGCCGGTTTAAACATCGATGCCGATGGCGCTCCGCACGCGTATCACCCTGACGGGAGATCAGGGTTAGACTATCTTGGCAACGCCGGGAGACCGGGCAACTGGTGGGCGCTTGTCACGGATAAGTAATCCGGAATTCTTCTCATTAACAACGGCGAAGCATAAGCTTACTCATCTGAAATTTGAAACGTTTCCTCGAAAGAAAGGCAAAAGTGACTACCAAAGCGCAACCAAGCAAAAGTAACGCTCTAGGCGACGTAACGCAGAGCCTGCAGTCGTTTGACCTAATCGATCTGCAGCAGTACACACAAGAAAAGAGTTATGCGAATAACGCTAGCAAAGATTTTCATTTGTTTTACGTGGGGCGGGACGATGTACACGACGTCCTAAAGCACCTTCTTTCACGGGTCAGTGTCTCCCTATACCTTAATATGTTCGGGTTCGATGACGACGAGCTGAACGACATCTTGATGGCGAAGGCAAAGGACCCTCACGTGACGATGGTGATCACCTTAGACAAGAGCCAAGCCGGCGGTGTGCACGAGAAGAAACTGCTGGACTCCGACATTTCGAATGATCCTACTGCTTTCAACACCTATTTCGTAGTCGGTCAATCGGCAACCGGGCAGATAAGCCATACCAAGGGCTTCGTTGCGGATGCAAAAGTAGGCGGAGAGGGTTCGACAAACTGGTCCGTCTCGGGCGAGGGGACATTCGTGGTCAAGGGACAGGCTGGTGGCAGGGGCTATAAGGCACAGAACAATACGCAGAGCATTTTCACTGACGCGGACACGATCAGTCGCTTTCAGTCTGAGTTGATAGCTGAGCACATGGCAGCACGGGTAAAAAAGACAGGAAACGCTGTAGAAGGGGCATACAAAAAGGGCAATAAGTAGCATGGGCTTCCAGCCTGTATTTACGTAGCCAGGCACACACCCGAGCCGCGCGGTTTCGTCGTGGCCGCGGTGAGGATGCGCCGTTCGAATCCTGAAAAATCGCCGCCTCCGGGCCGTTTTGAGATCTTTACAAGATTTCTCAATTATATAGACTGACCTCTTGGCTAAGGGATGTCGTCCAGAATCATTTATCGAAACTTAAGGCTTAGGGTTGCTATGCCTGTGGCCGAAGATTTCTGCTATCTGTGCCGAGTGGCTTTCTGCCATGATCCACGGAAACGGTGAAACTCTTGTTGTACATAGTTTGCGTAGCAATAATTGTTTCACTCTTATTTCGTCTGCTTGAGGCGCCCTGGGTGGCCTTTCGTAAGGGCGAAACGGCGTTCGCCCACGGCAATTTGGCTGCTGCAGCGCAATTTTATCAGCAGGCAGCAGAGAAACTCGATGATCCCAGAATATTTAATCGTTTGGCGTGGTGCTGGTTGAGGACCGGGGACCTAAAGGATGCGGAGAATCTGCTGGATCGGATGCTTGAAAAGCACTCGGGGCAAATTGGCACAATCGAGCTTCTCGCGGGGGCCTACCAACAGTCACAGGAACCGCAAAAGGCCATTCCTCTGTTTACCCGATATCTGGCCCAGGGCGGGAAATTAGACTCATCGGGCAAACTGCAATTGGCGCGCGTTTATCGCCAAGCAGGACTTTACGACCAGGCTGCCCCATACTATCTGCAGGCCGCAGAAAATCCCAAACAGAAAACCGCTGCCAGAATCGAGCTGGCCGAGATGCGAAGCTGGCAAGGGGATTACGACGGGGCTATTGCGCTCCTGCGCGAGGTTCTCGCCGCTGAGCCCACAAGTCGGCAGGCCCGCCTCAGTCTCGCTCGAATACTGAGCTGGGCCGGCGATTATAAAGAATCCGAAGACGAATATAGAAAACTTCTTAGCATGCCATGACGACCCCCATTCTTTTAGCTGCTATGTTATCTTGCGCGGCACTTGAGGCCTTCGCCGCGGATCCTGAAACCACGCCGCCTACGGCGACGCCAGTGCCATCTCCAGCCGAAGGGGAAATCAGCGATACCCAGACCCGGCTGGAGCTCGCAAAAGTACTAACGTACGATAAAAAATATCCAGAGGCGATAGAAGCCTATCATCAGTTATTGGCCGCTGACCCGAATAATATCGAGGCAAAAATCGGCCTGTGCGAAGTGCTGTATTGGACAGGGAAAACCGACGAAGCTGCGGCGGTACTTAAGGACGTTCCTGAGGACAAGCTGGACGACAAAGGCAAACTGATGCTAGCCGATCTTCTGGTTGCGAAGAAGGATTATCCATCAGCCATTCGCATATTTACTACCTATCTCAATCAGAAACCGGATGATTATTCGGTGAGGCTTAAGCTTGCTGATGTGCAAAGCTGGACAAAGGACTATCCCGAGGCCATTGCCAACTACGAATTAATCCTCAAGGCGCGTCCCAAAGACCGCCAGGTTCGCCGGAAATACGGGATGGTTCTGAGCTGGTCGGGACAAAACGAAAAGGCTGCGGAACAACTTCGCGAAAGCCTGAATCCATAGAGGAGCGATTGAATAGGGGGCCTATCCTGCTCTGTTTGCTGGTGGCCGTCACGCTCCACGCGGCGGAGCCGGAGACCATCGTGCCGCCCACGGATCAGGTGAGCGAATTTGATGCACGCCACGAACTGGCCAACGTCCTGCGAAAGCTTGGAAGGATTGAAGAGGCGGAGAAGGAATTGCGAAAGCTGCTCCAGATGCAGCCGAACAACGCGGGTATCACGGCCGACCTCGCTGACCTGGAAATTTCTCGGGGCCACTTCGCGAGGGGCCGGGATCTGTATGAAAGAGCGCTTTCTGAGTCTTCCAATTCCATGGAAATCCGCCTTCGGCTCGCTCTCCAGGAACGATCGTGGGGCGACTTTTATCGGGCCGAAAAGGTTTTTCGAACTGATCTGAAAGATCACCCGCACGATGTCGACATCACACAGGACCTCGCGACCGTACTGATCGGGGAGCAGCAATTTGAAGCCGCGGAAGGTGTCTATCAGGAGCTTGCCAGAGATCCGAGTGTCCGCGAGAAGGCCCTCGTCGGTCTCGCAACGGCTCGCTCTCTGGAGGCGGACTACCGTGCGGTCCTTCCATATGCTGATCAGGCGCTGGCGATCGATCCAGATCAGGTCGATGCACTCAGTCTGGAGGGCGAAGCTCTTCGAAAGCTTCAGCGGTACGACGAGGCAAAAGGGCCATTTCGGCGTCTGACTTTGCTTCCGGGTGGTCAGGAGACGGGTTGGATCGGCCTTGGCCGCGTGGCTCGAGCCCAGAAAGATGAGCTAACCGCAGAGCGCGACTTTCAGCGCGCCAAGGCGGTGGACCCAAGCGACATCACAGCGGCCTACCTTGCCGCAGGGAAAAACGTCGCCGGCTTCTTGTCGAACTACGTCAGCCGCCACAATCTAGATGCCGCTAAGTTGAGCACTCTCGCGGACCTATGCGCATCGGACGGTTATATCGACTATGCTATCGCCCTTTATGAAAAAGCTTTGGCCAGAGATCCTGAATACTTTTCGGCCCGGATCGGCCTCGCGCAGGTACTTAGCACGGCGCACCGCTACAATGAGTCGATCGAGATCCTGAAGCAATTACGTGAGGAGTTTCCCGGCGATTCGAAAATTGTTCTGACCCTGGCTCGGGTTTTGAGCTATGCACAGAGATACGACGAATCACGGCGAGTTTACCTGGAGCTGATCTCGGCTAATCCCAGTGATACCGTGCCGCGCAAAGAGATGGCTCGCGTCTCTAATTGGAGCAAAAAGGAATGCCAATCCCTCCAGGACTATGCAGAGCTCTATACGCCATCGGTTGATGACCAGCTCGTGAAGGCGTTAAAGCGCTCGCCAGAGGGCGCGGCTGCCCTTCGCGCGGCCCAACC
This sequence comes from Verrucomicrobiota bacterium, assembly GCA_019236035.1. GTDB lineage: Bacteria > Verrucomicrobiota > Verrucomicrobiia > Chthoniobacterales > JAFAMB01 > JAFAMB01. Next base: position 7,498 of record JAFAJU010000456.1, read on the forward strand.
CTTCCCGACAGGGACGGATGCCCCATACGCTAAATACGAGTGGATCACGCACCTGCTCGAGACCGGCCGCATCCCTGAGCAGTTTCGGCCGCCCGTGACAGCCGTTCTCTCGGACTTGTCGCCAACTTACAGGGTACAAAAATCGGCCTGGCTCGAGAGTCGCGCCAAATGGTTGTCCTGGAACAATAGAATGCTGAGATCGGAGTACGAGTATAAGAAATTGCTGGCGTTCCAACCGGGCAACCAGGAGGGCTGGTTCGACCTCGCACAGGTTGAAGCGTCGCAAGAGCTATGGCGCGCGAGCGTTGCAAGCTATCAGCAGTTGCTGGAGCTCGATCCCCTGCACACCTTAGCGAGCCAGGCGATTGAGCGCGCAAATATTGCCCAGGAGCCAGCCCTTTTTACGCGGTACACCTACTGGAACGAAGCGGGTATTGGCCGCGCTTCCGATATCGAGCGTCAACTAATCCAGTCTGGCGCCGAATTCGTCTGGGATCGCCAGACGCAACTTCGCGTGAGCGGAGACTATTGGTTGGAATCGCCAGAATTCGCTCCTCAGGCGCAAGCAATCGGAGCCACCATCGGGCTTCGGACGGTGTTTAACGAATTCTGGCGTGCGTCCGCAGAATATACGCGTAAGGAATATTTCGATTCACCCTACAGTCCTACTAACACCGGCCAGGCTGGACTTACTTTTAACGCTTGGGACTATGTTCATCTGACGTTGCAGTACACTCGAATAGACGAGATTCATAACCAATTCGGGCTGCAGCAAGGGACACAGTCGGATAATTTGGGATTTCTCTTTAACTCGGATCTTAACCACTACGTGGGAGCCACTGGCGGCGTCGTATTAACTCACTATAACGACGATAATCGGGGCATCTGGGTAACGCTCGCGCCGGCGTTTATCCTTCTGGACTTCCCACACACGCTGAAGCTGACCTTGCGCGGTGATTACCGAAACACAGAACATCCATCCGTTTTTGAGTTCCAGGGGCCGCAACTGGTAAACATCATTCATCCCTACTGGACGCCCCAGAATTACTATCGCGGTACCATTCTCATGGAGTGGCGCCACGATCTGGGGACCGACTTCTATGCGGGCGCTCAGCAATACTATGCAGGCGCTCAGCAAATCTACTACGCGCTGCGCCTCGGGGGTGGTTTCGATACCACGGGCAACAATAATATTATCTTCGAAGGCGAATTGCACTACGATTTTCTGCAGCATTGGTCCTTTGAAGCGCGCGGAGGGGTGGACCGTTCCCCGGCTTGGAACGGCGCCTCGGCGTATGTATCTCTGATCTACCGATTCTGAGTATGAGTAAAACGTCAAAGGGTTCCGCTAAGGACTATCGACGCGTGGACATGTACAACGGTCTCTTGCTGGCCAATGTGACTTTCCTAATGGCATTCGTTTTTGCCATCGCGCCCGGTTCCGCCGGCGAAGGCCCAATTCCACCAGAATTTGGCTTTGCGATCGAAGGTTTGCCGACCAGGTCCGAGTTGAGGACGCTGGTGAGCGACACTGGAGTTCAACCGCGCCTGGTATTGTTCTACCTGCAATGGCCACAGAAACCGGAAGCAGGAGAGTTTCCCGGATTGGCTTTACGTGCAATCGAGTCAATCGGGGCCCTGCCCGTATTGACCTGGGAGCCGATGTTTGTTGATTCCGAAAAAGGTGAACAAATGATTCCCGCAGAACACATTACCACCGGGAAGTATGATCTCTATCTGGAACAATTCGCCCGTGGATGTCGCCAATTTGGGAAGCTGATGCTTATACGCTTCGCGCACGAGATGAATCTCGCTCGTTACCATTGGGGTGGCGCTGCCTCGGAATTCGGCCCCGATAGTCCGGCTCGATATCGGGCGATGTATCGTTACGTGGTCGCAAAGTTTCGAGCGCAACGAGTCGACAATGTTCGCTGGGTCTTTTGCCCCAATGCCGACTCCGTGCCCGCCGCACAATGGAATCGAATTGCGGCTTATTACCCGGGAGACGACGTCGTCGATGTAGTCGGTCTCGACGGTTATAATTGGGGCACGACCCAGACCAAGGCGGCGAATGGGTGGGACAGTCAATGGCGGACGTTTGAGTCGATCTTTTCCGCGCCACTCAAGGAGCTGAAGCAGATAGCACCCAGAAAACCAGTCGGCGTGTTTGAGACTAGTTCGGCTGATTTGGGCGGCAACAAGGAAGAATGGGTCATGTCCGCGCTGGATTCCGCACGGTCGCTTGGATTGGGTGCTTTAGTCTGGTTTCAAGTGAACAAGGAAATAGATTGGCGTCTGCAGACCCACGTTTCCGAAGCGGTCCGCTCAGCGATACAAAAGCAAAATGCCTCGATCCCGGCGGGACCCCCATGGCTGGGAATTACAGGCGGGTAATGAACTTTGGGAAAAGATGGATGCCGATGGCTAACAGAAACAATCAAAACTACGCACTTCGTGCTAGGCTACCATCGTGCAGTCCCACCGGGACAAGGAAGACAAACCGCAATTAAGTTAGCGTCTATGGTGGCACGTCCTAGCGCTTCCCAAAGTAGCATAGGCTTCCAGCTTGTATTCATGTAGCCAGGGCACACGCCCGACAGGCAGGATGCCTATGCTACCTTGCTCCCGCCCAAAGTAGCGTAGGCTTCCAACCTGTATTCACGTAGCCAGGGCACACGTCCGACAGGCAGGATGCCTATGCTACCTTGCCGGCGGTCGTCGACGAGGGAGAGGTGGCTCCAAAACGGCACGGACACGGCCATTAGCGCGGCGCCTAGATCGGCGTCGCCACCGTCCGAGAACGCCCAATTTAGCGC
>JAFAJU010000579.1 GCA_019236035.1 Verrucomicrobiota bacterium
CTCAAAGCTCAAGGTGTCAGCCGGTGATTTTTGCTCGGCTTTCCAGCGTTTGATACGCAATGGAAATTCACGCGCTGCGTTTCTGGTCTTGAAGTAGTAGTCGCGCCTGGTCGCCTGACCATCAAAGCCGGCGGGAGCAGTTACGCGAGTATAACGGTCGTTCACGGGATGTTCTGCGAGTATTACATGTTATCCCGCAAAAATCCCGCACTTTTTCAAAAACCTTTAAATTTTCGTGTTTCATGTAATTCTATTCACCACTTCTCTGATCGTCCATGAATCCTTTATCAGAGCGCTCTAATCTGGATTTTACAGAGTTGTGATACGATAGACTCTAGCCACCGTCTACGGCTTAAACGGCCTGCGCCTCGTGCTCTATGTGAGTTCCCTCTATCATTCCCTGCGAGCTTTTCCTTGGCGGCAGTCTCTTTCAGCCCAGAAATGAATCGGAGTTAGCTCAAAAACGTCCGCCGCTTCTTCTGATACTCTATAACATCCTTCGGCCTGCTCGACGGGGCGCTCCAAATGCTCGGAGGCCGCAGCGTAATTTTGCTTTTGGCGCTCCAGATCGCCGAGGCAATCGAGTATGTGACCCCAATTGACTCGTTTGTTTCCAAAGCTCAAAGGAGATCGACCTGGGCCACGGCGATTTGATTTTTTTTCCGCGTTGCGCGCTTCTTACGAGTGAATCCAGCGAAGTGCGGGCAAATCCGCATGAATCCTTGCGGACAACAGCGGACAACGATGGACATGTTATCACATCTGTTATCACTCAATCTTCGTAAGTTATTGATTACAAACGATTTGGAGGCGAGGGGAGTTGAACCCCTGTTTCGATGACAGTTATCCACGAGTGTCCGCAAATGTCCTGCTAGAGGGGATTCGCGAACAATCATACAGGCGTGGATTGTTCTGGATGGCGCCGGATGTTATCACTTTTGTTATCACATCGCTCTTTGTGGGTTGAACGACATCGCGCGCCCCGACAGCGGCGCAGTGCCCCGGCGAGCTTCAGAATCTGGGGATCTTTTGCCCAAGCTGGAATTAATCACCAGATGCCGTCCAGCAATGTTTGACCAAGGAGTAGCTGAAAAGTAATCTTTGAGCATGAGGCAGATCGAGTTCGATACAGAGCTTCAGGACAAGCCTTTCCTTACCGTGCCGCAGGAGATCGCCGCGCAGTTACCCAAGTCTGGTCACGCGAAAGTTATACTATTGGTGACTGAGGATGCGGAGGACGGGGAATGGCAAGCGGCGGCTTATGAACAGTTCATGAGGGAGAACAGCTCCGAAGATTCAGTTTACGACAAGTATGCCTGAGTTCGGCGAGATCTACGTCTGCCGTTTTCCGTTTACCTCAGGAACTTTCACTAAACCTCGACCGGTTCTAGTCCTCTTCGATTTAGGGGTGGACGTATTGATTTGCCGCATCACTTCAGTTTTCTATTCCGGCCACCTGGATGTTGAACTTCGCGACTGGAGTCTTGCCGGTCTTGAGAAGCCATCTGTCGCCCGACTGAACCGGCTGGTCACGGCCGAGAAGTCGTTATTGACAAAGTATCTCGGCAGGCTCGCTTCGTCTGATGCAACTGCAATCAAGGCAGCTTGGAATCAGAATATGATGCTATGAGCTCCTAATCGTTCTAGGCGTCTGCTGAGCCGAACGCGAGTTGTTGCGAGCATGATCAGGACTTGTTGTGTCGCCTCCCGCGCGTTCCAAGTCCTCTCGGGCCTACCTCCAGGAGGATCGGAAAGTGTGCGCAGCAAGCTCTTTCACGGTAAATTCTACGGGCCGCTTCAAAAGTGCGCTACGTGATCGTTCCTAGCTAACTAAGCCGCGTGGCGGGCATTCTTGTCGAGCAGGTCTGCCTCGATGAGTGCCTCACGGATGCGCACGATCTCCGCGCGCTCGATCTTCGCCAGCGGTGGACGCACCACCGCCCGCGGCAGCTTGCCGAGCAGCACCAGCGCTTCCTTCATGCGGTTGTGCATGTCGACGATGGGATCGGCATAGAACACGCGCGCGGTCGGCTCGATGCGGTCGTTGAGGCGCTTCGCCTTGGCGAAATCATTTCTTTGCACGGCTCGAAACAGCCGACCCTGCAAATCGGCAATCACGCTGCCGGAGCCTGACAACAAGCCATTGCAGCCGAGCACCAGCGACGAGAAAAGCCAAGCGCTGTGCGTGGTGAGCACGTTCACTGGCCGCGGTAGATTTTGCAGCGTGCGGATGTGCCATTGGTGATGGGGGACGTTGCCGATCCAGTCCTTGATCGCGCGGATGGTCGGTACTTCGACGACCTCGTTCGTCTGCTCGGAAAGCTGGCCGCCTCGATGAGCGTCGACCCGCTCAACTCTGACAGGAAGAGCGATCCGGTTTGAAACCGACAAGACGAGCGAAAGTGATCGTCCTGGTCGGGACGTTATTCTATCAGGAAGGGATGCTCGCAGCGCGTGCAGGCCGGGCGCAACAAGTCACGTTCAGGCAAGATTAGCGGCCACCGCCGCTAATTAATGAAAGCCAGCCGACGGCTCACAATCCAGTCCGCGATGGCGCGGTTTACCTCTCCGGGCTCTTCCAGCATGAGCACGTGCCCGGCGGCAATCCTTGCTTCGGTCAGGTCCGAGCAGTCCTCGCGCATCGGTTCGGCCAGCCGGCCTTGGGACGTGTCGCAGACGGCATCCCACTCGGCGTGCAGGAACAATGCCGGCAACGAGAGGCGGCCGAAATCGGGCGCCTCCGCGGCGAACGCGAGGTTGCGCGCTCCGTTAAGATACCAGGCACACGCCCCACTGAATCCGCTCCGCGCGAACGCCGCCACCATGGTGCGTTTATCCTCGGCGGGCAATAGTTCCGGCCGCGGGGGCAGTGAGGGAGCGTTGCTCTTCGGGAACCAGCCGCCCTGTGCCCGGATGCTCGCAAGCGGAGTCGGTTTGCCGGCGTCGCCGGGAGACGCGCGGCTGTAGGACATGGTGATGAGTTGCTCTGTGTTTGCTTCAAAGTCGCGCACCGCCCGGGTAAAATGCTCGGCGTAGAAGAGCATGTAGTCCCACTGGCCAACGGGGTATTTGTCCGCCGGATACACGGCGCGGTTGACTAACGGGACCAGGGTCGACACCTCACCCCCGCGCGCGAAGTGCGGCACGGTGAGGCCGACGACGCCACGGCAGCGCCTGGGGTGGTGCATTGCCATCGCCCAGGCCACGGTGCTCCCGAGGCTGTGACCGACCCAGAGGGCAGGTTTGCCGCCCAGCGCATCGTGCAACTCCACCATGTCGGCGACCACCTCCCCCAACGCGTAGTCGGCGACGCGATTGGGCACGGACGAACCCCCGACGCCCCGTAGGTCCGGTGCGACGCACCGCCATCCCGCACTCGCGAAGTGGGCCATCTGCATCCGCCACACCAGACCGAGTGCGGGCCAGCCGTGCAGGAAGATCAGCAACGGGCCGTCCGACGGTCCGGACTCGAGCCACGCAGTCCTGTGTCGCGCTGTTTCCATGGAGTTCGATGAAGGCGGATGGTCGGGCGCCGCGCGCGCGGCTACGTCGATGGCGAGCGACGCAGCGGCAAGACTTGTTGTCACAAGGAACCCACGACGAGGCATGGAGGATTGTGATTCCATCGGAATGGTGTTTGTTACCGGCGAGTAACTTATCAGTATGGCGAAACGCAATGTCAAGACAGGTTCTTACTCAATAGTAGATAAAAAGCTTCGGCGGCGCGCGGGCCGGCCGCGCTCTTTCGACCGTGAGTCAGCACTGGACCACGCCGTGGAAATGTTCTGGGCGGATGGCTACGAAGGTGTTGACGTCGAGCGTATAGCGCGTGCCGTCGGTGTCACCAAACCCAGCCTCTACAGGGCGTTCGGTGACAAAGCCGCACTTTTTCTCAGGGCGTTGCAAAGGTATAGTCGCACCCAGGCAGCCGGTGCCCTCGCCGCCTTTGAGGCCGAGCCGGACATCACGCGCGCCGTGGCGGCGTTCTGCAAAGTCGCCATCACCACCATCACCTCGGACGGCCGGGCGGGCTGCCTGCTGGCTTGCACTGCCGCCACCTCCAAAGGGAGCGCTGCCGATGTGCGCGACCTCCTGGTCAAGAGGCAGGCGACAGTCGTAAATCGAATGACAAACCGATTTGAGCACGAGATGGCCGCCGGGCGCTTGTCGCCCAGTGTTCCGGCCAGGACGCGCGCACAGTTTCTGATTGATTTGATGCAGGGGATGGCCTTGCGGGCGAGCACCGGTGCCGCTGGAAGAGAGTTGCGTGCTGATGCCCGGAGCTACCTGCCTCTGCTGCTGAAATGAAGCGACAAACCGTCCGTGAATTCACGGTTTCCACGGACCCTTGCTTTCATCTCCTTCACCAGATTCCAAAGTCAGAAACGAACGTGAACACAAACCCCGAGTGGCGCACGACGCGGGCACGTACGCCGGTGGAGGTCCGCTGAAAGGTGAGACGGAATAAGGCCACTAAAATAGGTGTCGGTGAATCCCCTTGGACATCGCCGGATACCGGCGGACAGCGTTGGACTTGTTATTAGGTTCACTCGATGATTTCTATGTAAGTACTTGATTACAAAGCACTTGGAGGCGAGGGGAGTCGAACCCCTGTCCTTAAGACCATCGTTCCAGACGTCTACATGCTTAGCCGATCGAATTGGAGAGCGAGTTTAGCGGATCAGCGCGCGTCACTCACTCTTGTGGCCACGAAATAACTCTCGTCCTCCGGCGCGGTCACCCCGCTTTCGGACCAGCCTGCTGTCGTCGCGTCCAGCCTTAGCAGACATCCGGCTGGACACGTCACGGTTTAATTAGGCCGCGAGAGCGAGATCGTTAG
>JAFAJU010000012.1 GCA_019236035.1 Verrucomicrobiota bacterium
TGGAGCGCATCATACAGTCGTGCGATCATCCGGCAGGAGTTGCGGAAGGCTGGATGTTTGGTCACATCCTTCACCTTCTCGCCGTAAATCCACACTTCACGGCCGTCATTCAGACTTTCGAGATATTCCCTCCCGGTGAGCGGTACAGATGCTTTCTGAGATTTTACGGGTTCTTCTGCAATGGCTTTCATTTGTTCACGGGGTTAGCTGTTCGTGGCGCGCCGTTAAGCAGCAGCCGAATTGACATACGTCGGGCCAAAAATTATTTCTTCCGCCTTCATAGTGACTCTGAACTGTGAGCCAACGTGGTTCGCCGCTCCAACTCGCGCAGTACTAACAGTTCATCCGGAGTAGGTGCCGGCGTCATTCGCAGATCGGGCGAAACTTTGAGATCCCAGCCAGTCGCTGCCCGCACCTCATCTAGCGTGACTGCGGGATGCAGACTGGTCAGAGTGAGTTCCTTCGAAAGGCCATCGGGCTCAAGGATTCCAAGATCGCTAATCACCGCAACGGGGCCCTGGCCCCTCAAGCCGTTCCGCTTCCGGTAATCTCCACCGTCACCGTGGCCGACAGAGGTCATGAAATCCAGTTGCTTAACGAATGTCTTGAGACTCTGCCGCAGGATGATCAAGACCTCTCCGGCCGAGCCGGCAATTTCCGGAGCACCACCTGCTCCCGGCAATCGCACGGAGGGTTTGTCATATTGTCCGATGACAGTAGTATTGATGTTAGCAAAGCGATCGATCTGAGCCGCACCTAGAAAGCCCACGTCGATGCGTCCTCCTTGCAGCCAGAAAGTAAAGATCTCGCTCGTCGATACGGTTGTGTCGGCTGTGGCCGAGAGTTCTCCGTCACCAATCGATAGCGGTAATATCGATGGTTTGGCTCCGATCGGGCCCGACTCGTAGATCAGGACAATGTCAGGACCCTGGGTCAGCCGCGCCAGATTCGCCGCCTTCGACGGTAATCCGATTCCGACAAAGCAAACCGCGCCATTGCGCAGCATTCTTGCCGCCGAAATAGTCATAATCTCATCGGCCGAGTATTCCACGGTCATGCTAACTCCCGACGCAATCGCTCATTACTCTTTTATTCCAGACAGCCTGCGAGAGTAGAAGAATTCTTGCCATGCCAGCTTCGTGATCAGGCGCGCCCAGCCGAGAACTTGACTTCCTCCGGAGCCTCGCCCGGTACCAGGACGAAGTCGTAGTTGGCCGTAAAAAAGGGAACCGGGCGACCATATTTCTCGGCATCGTCGGCCGACTCATGCAGCACAAAGTTAGCGATGAGCGAATTTTTCACTCCAAACACTGCGTCGCTGCCGAGGTATGGGTCGCCATTGACAAATAGTTCGCTAATGACCTTCTCATGACCCGGTGCCTCGACAATCACGTGCACGTGAGCCGCTCGCATGTTGTGACGCTTTGCGGCGTTCAAGATGAGTCCGGCTGGTCCATCTTTTGGTATCGGATAAGGCACAGGTTTCACTGTCCAAAATCGATAACTACCATCGTCAGCCGCACGCAATCGGCCGCGACAATTGAAATCCACCTGTGAGGGATCAGTGTTCTCGTACATTCCATTGGCCGGGGTTTGCCAGATGTCCAGCACCGCATCGCGAACCGGGCTGCCATCGATAGACAACACCCGTCCTGATATGAGCGCCGGTGTACCCATATCGCTTTGCCGGCAGATATCGCCGCCCAGCTCAATCCATGGAGCATCGGCTCGATAAAATGGTCCGAGCACGCTACTCTCAAACGCGCCGTCCGGCTTCTTATTGGTGTTGTAATCAACCACCATCGTTAGACCCATGACGTCGCTCATCAGGAGAAATTCGTGACGACTGGCGTCGGAGATCTGACCGGCTGCGGTCAAAATTTCGGCTAACTCAATGAGTTCGTTGGCAGTGAGATTGGTCTCGGTAGCGAAGGCATGCAGATGCCTGACAGCCGCCTGAAGCAACAATTTAATGCGCGGATTGGGAGCACCATCGAATGATCGGAGCGCCGCCTCGGTAATATCCGCGGCCGTGGTTTTGGGGGAGACGGATTGCATAGCTGAAGTTGAGCCGAGCTCGATTTGTTCGTACACCGAACAGTTGTCCGGAAGCAGACTAAATGAGGCCAACCCTCTTGTCAAGCGCAACACCACGAACTGCGTAAACGCACGCCACAAGGCCAAGGTGAAACTTGGCCCTACCGAATCGTTCGGTAGGGACGCGCTTCGTCGCGTCCGTAGGACGTGACGCCGTCCTGCCCTTTGATGATGTCACGCGCTCCTGCTGGTCCGACGCAGCAAAGGGGATCAGGGGCGGAGTCGGGAGCGGCTCGACTGAGCTCGCCGAAGTCCTCGCCCTACCGCGTCTATCGAAATTCGGTTGCACGACGGATGGTTTTCGAGTAAGAATCGAGAGCGTTCGTATACCGAACACTCTGGCGGATCGCGTTCCTTTAACTCTGATTATTAACTAACCCAAGTGCCTAAAAAGGAGTTACCCGAATCATTTGCCGATTCGCCCGATTTTGTCGTATCCCTTGCTCGCGGGCTCGACATTATCAAAGCATTCGGATCTTCCGATCAGGAAATAGTTCGTTCATCGAACATGCGTCCCGCCGACGCACTCACGTTGAGCGAGGTCGCTGAGCGAACAGGATTGGCTCGCGCCGTTGCCCGGCGCTTTCTGTACACTCTGGTCGAGCTCGGATACGCTCTGACCGACGGCAAATACTTCCGACTTACTGCAAAAATCCTGGACCTGGGGTACGCCTGCCTCTCCTCTTTCTCCCTCCCCAAAATCGCCGAGCGCTTTCTCGAAGAAGTGACCCTGGAAACTAAGGAATCATCGTCCGCCTCGGTTCTAGATGGAGACGAAATCGTCTACATCGCTCGCTTGCAGACTCGTCGCATCATGTCTGTGTCGCTAAGCATTGGAAGCCGGCTCCCAGCTTTTTGTACTTCTATGGGGCGCGTGTTGCTCGCGCATCTATCGGTCGAAACGCTGGAGAGGTACCTGAAAACTGCGA
>JAFAJU010000030.1 GCA_019236035.1 Verrucomicrobiota bacterium
TTGTACTTGACCCGGATCACGGGCGAAAAGATCGAATCAATCGGAATAACACCGATCGGCATGTCAGGACGCTTATTCTCGTCTCCGGTGAAAAATCCGCGTCCGACACGAACATCGAACTCTGCTTCAAATTTCTGCTTTTTGTCGAGCGTGCAGATGATCTGATCGGTGTTAAGCACCTCGATACCCTGGACCGTCTGAATGTCGCCAGCGGTAATTTGGCCTTCCTTTTGCACGCTGATCGAGACCGTGCGCGGCTCGTGGTCGACCGCCTTGAATTTGATCTTTTTCAAGTTGAGAATCATGTCGGTCACGTCCTCAACGATACCGGTCAATGAAGCGAACTCATGTTGTGCGCCGGTAATTCGGACTGAAGTTATCGCCGCACCTTCCAGAGAGGACAAAAGAACCCGGCGCAAAGAGTTTCCGACAGTGTGGCCGTAGCCTGCCTCAAATGGTTCAGCGACGAATTTTGCGTACGTTTCGGTTGCGCCGGCCTCGTCCTTGGTGAGGCTTTTGGGCATCTCGAAACGTCCTAAACGAATGGGCGTATGCATATTAGGTAATCTCTGCCGGGTTACCCCTGGCGCGTGCGGTTAAAGGCCAAGCGGCCGAAACCCAGGGACCAACGGCGATTCTTTGGCGCGCGCGGAGCCGGGAATCAGCCACAGGCGCACAAGCATGTCAAGGCTAAATCGTGTTTTCCCTAGCCCGCAAAAATCACGCCCTCGGAGAATCGACGTGCTCATTGCGGGCTAGACCGGTAGATCCTCTCTCCAGCCTTTTTTCTTGGTTGACTCACCAGCAGCGCCTACGCTTGCCTAACCCATTCCCCTATGGCGAAAACGATTTGTATTATTGGTGCATTCGACACCAAAGGCGAAGACTTCTGCTTTTTGCGTGACCAAATCCTGAAACATGGTGAGCAAGTGCTGACGGTGAATATTGGGATTTTGGGAAGTACGACTTTGTTCGGCGTTGACTTTGAGGCTGGCGACGTCCTGAAGGCTGCCGGCCTGAGTCTTGAAAATATTCGCGCACGCAAAGATAAGGCCGAGGCGATGAAAGCCCTGGATCAAGGCAGCCCTAAACTGATCCGTGCGCTCTATGACCAGGGTAAATTCGACGGTATCATTGGCTTGGGTGGCTCGGGCGGCTCGGCCATTATTGCATCGGCGATGCGCGCTCTCCCAATCGGTGTACCAAAGGTCCTCGTCTCAACGGTCGCGTCTGGCGATGTCTCGTTTTACATCAGAGGCAAAGATATTACCATGATTCCTTCGATCGTCGACGTGGCCGGATTGAACCGCGTCTCGCGCTTGATTTACACACGCGCGGCCGGAGCCATTACCGGCATGGTAGCAGCCGAACTGCCTAGCGAAACCCAAGATCGCCCGATCATCACGGCTTCCATGTTTGGCAACACGACCGATTGCGTGCAGGCCTGCTCCAAGTCCTTGGCCGCGAAAGGGTTCGAAGTGATGGTCTTTCACGCCACGGGTTCGGGCGGACGCGCGATGGAGACGCTGGCGGCAGACGGACTGGTCGAGGCGGTCTTGGACATAACCACCACCGAGTGGGCCGACGAACTTTGCCATGGCATCTTCAGTGCCGGTCCTGAGCGCCTCAGTGCCGCGGGCCAACGCGGCATTCCCCACCTGATTGTTCCGGGATGCGTCGACATGGCCAACTACGGGGCGCCTGCAACCGTACCGGATAAGTACCGCCTGGAAAAGCGACTGTTTTACGAATGGAATCCGTCGGTAACATTGATGCGGACCAACGTCGCGGAAAACCGGCAGATGGGGCAAATATTTGCGCAAAAGGCCAATGCTGCGAAAGGGCCAGTCGCGTTTCTGATCCCGCTGCGTGGCGTTTCGATGCTGGATGGGGATGGGCAACCTTTTTGCGATCGAGAGGCCGATCAGGCGATGTTTGACGCGATCAAAGCAAACCTGAAACCGGAAATCCCGGTCGTCGAGGTCGACCTGAACATTAACGACCCAGCCTTCGCCACACGAGCGGTGGATATGATGCTCGAATTGATTGAGAAAAAAGCGAAATCCTAGCAGACATCCAGCAACGCGAACATCGAGGTAGCCAAACCGCAAAACTCAAAACCCAAAACTCTAAACCCCAAACTCCGAACTCCGAACTCAATGCCTCACACAAGACGACAGATTCTGGAACGGCTGCGCCAAATAATCGCCAGCGAGCGTCCGATTATCGGCGGGGGCGCCGGGACAGGGATTTCGGCGAAATTCGAAGAGGCCGGTGGTGTCGATCTGATCGTCATTTATAACAGCGGCCGGTACAGAATGGCCGGACGCGGTTCGCTCTCCGGTCTGATGCCGTATGGTGACGCCAATGCAATCGTGATGGAGATGGCGTCCGAAGTGCTCACGATCGTCAAAAGCACCCCGGTCCTGGCCGGTGTCTGCGGCACTGATCCATTCCGTCAAATGCCGCTCTTCCTGAAACAAGTCGAAGCGGCGGGATTTTCCGGGATCCAGAACTTCCCGACGGTCGGCCTGATCGACGGGCTGTTTCGCCAGAATTTAGAAGAAACTGGGATGGGGTACGGTCTCGAGGTTGATATGATCCGGCTTGCGCGCGAGATGGATCTGTTTACGACCCCTTATTGCTTCAATCCGGATGATGCAACGGCAATGACTCAAGCCGGCGCGGACGTCATTGTCGCGCATCTCGGACTTACCACGAAAGGGTCCATTGGTGCGACCACGGCAGTCACGTTGGAACAGGCGCCCGCGAAGGTCCAGGAAATCGCTGACGCAGCAAAAAGGGCAAATAAGGACGTGATTGTGTTATGCCACGGTGGCCCAATCTCCGAACCGGAGGACGCCGCGTACGTGTTGCAACGAACGGCCGGCGTGCACGGATTTTACGGTGCCTCGAGCATGGAACGGCTCCCGGTTGAAAAGGCTATCACCGAAACGATGAAGGCGTACAAGGCGATTCGGCTGCAAAAATAGGAGTCAGGAGTTACAGGAGATCAGGGGTTGCAGGAGGTTAAGAGTTGCGGTCGGGGCTTACCGTCAAGGAAACTTTGGCCACGACCACTACCGGGAGCCGGTGATCGCGTACTTGAGCAATTCCTCCGGGTCCACTCCTCCGGGCGGCTCCGCTCCTGTGGCGGTGTGGAAAATACCGGAGTTCCAAGCCGCGAGACGAGCGTAAGCCGCCGCCTTTGTAGAGTCAGCTTGGCAGGCTTCGGCCAGCTGTCTAACTCGTGTGGATAGATCTTGGCCCCAGTCGTTTTTCGCAGCGGCGTCCCCGATGTCTTGCTCCGATTCGCCAAGCGCTGGCGTCGGGTCGATCGCCACAAGTTCTTTTTTGCCGCCGACGAGGAGATTCCCGGCATGAAGGTCACCGTGGAGCAGGACGGCGCGCGCTTGTGGGTCGAGGTTGCGTGCGACGGTATTAGCCAGGGCGATGATTCCATCCTGATGTCGCTGCAATGATGGGCTCAATCCGTGCAGGTGACGTGCGTTGGCCGCGATTAACGCGTTGAGGCGTTCGAGTCCAGATGGCAGAGAACCGCGGACTGATGAAGCGGGTATGTGAGTAAGCCGTTTAAGGCAGGAGGCGATCCGTTCACCGCTCGGATCATCGAGAGGTCGCAACGCAACTCCGGGAACGACCCTGCCGATCAGCAGGGCCGCACCAGTCTCCTCGAAAGACTGGGCCAACAGAGGGACAGCACCGTCGCCCGCCCAGGCTGACAACGCAATCGCCTGTTCCTCTGCTCCGTGCGTGTCCGGGCTAAGCTTGAGAATTGCTGCGTTGCCGTCTCGGCACCGGCACGGCAAAACATAACCAAGGTATCCCTGCCGGAGTGACTCTCCAGTCCACTCAGCCCGCCAGCGATTCAAATAACGCTGAATCGTCTCAGGAAGTGCGCGCATCCACGACCACAGCTGACCGCCAGGGGCATCCTCACCGGCTTGTTCGAGTAAAGTCTTGCTTGGAGGTGGAAAACGCATTGTTGGAGAAGGAGTTCAGGAGTCAGGAGTTCAGG
>JAFAJU010000327.1 GCA_019236035.1 Verrucomicrobiota bacterium
CTTATTCAATAACACTTTCCGAGCCAGGGAGTACCCATTCGTGTGCAAGCCATTCGAAGGCAAACCAATCAGCATATCCGAGGGTACGATTCGGCTGCCATCCAGCAGCTTCGTCCGGTCCACCAAACCAATTATGCAACCGGCCAAATCATACTCGCCGATGTGGTACAGGTCCGGAAGCTGAGCAGTTTCCCCACCAATCAGGGCGCATCCGCCCTCTTTACACGCTTTGGTGAATCCGGAAATCAATTGATCAAAAACCAAAGGGTCGAGGCGTTCAGCTCCGATATAGTCCAGAAAAAACAACGGGCGCGCGCCGGTGACTGCGATATCATTGATGCAATGGTTCACGAGGTCCTGAGCGATCGATGCATGCCTACCTAGCGCGATCGCTATCTTCAGCTTTGTACCGACCCCATCGATGCTCGAGACGAGAACCGGCTCTTTCATCCCGCGGAAATCCGCCTTGAACAGTCCACCAAATCCACCTACTCGTCCCAGTACTTCCGGGCCAAAGGTCGTTCGAACCCTTTCGTGCAGTCCTCGCTTGACACGATTGCCAAGCTCAATGTCGACGCCGGCCGCAGCATACGCCTTTTGCTTCTCAACCTTTCTCATTTCAATCCCGCAAAAAGCTGGGGATGCGTGGCGGCTTCACTCAATAAGCGGGATCGGGTCTTGCGGCGTTCGATGATAAACTTGTCCAGCTCAGGATCGGTTGGTACGGGGTAGTCACCGTTAAAACAAGCCAGACAGAATTCGTTCACCGGCAACTCGGTCGCCCTGACCATCCCCGCCACATCCAGATAGCCGATTGAGTCGACACCAAGATATTTGCCCATCTCATCGGCCGTAAACTGATTTGCTAACAGGTTTTTCGGGTCTGGAAAATCGATGCCGTAGTAGCACGCGAATTTGTGCGGCGGGCAGCTGATCCGGAGATGAACTTCCTTCGCACCGGCTTCGCGCAGATTAACTACTCGCGCCCTTGCTGTGGTTCCACGCACGACGGAGTCATCGACCACCACCACTCGCTTGCCAGTCACTAACTCTTTGATCAGATTCAGTTTCACCCGGACGTTGAAGTCCCGGATAAGCTGCGTTGGCTGAAGAAATGTGCGGCCAATGTAGTGGTTTCGTACGAAGGCGTGCTCGTAGGGGATATTCAACTCGTGGCTGAAACCAAGTGCAGCGTAGTTCCCGGAGTCCGGCACAGGCACCACGATGTCCGCATCGACCGGATGCAATCTGGCCAGCTCGCGCCCCATCGCGACGCGCACCTTGCTAACATTGCGATCGTTAATCAGGCTGTCAGGACGCGCGAAATAGACATACTCAAACATGCAAAAGGCTTTGCGCTCTTCCTTAAACGGCCATTCTGATCTGATCCCGTCGTCGCTAATAATAACAACCTCTCCGGGCTCAACCTCGCGAATGTAGTCAGCATGGATGAGATCGAAGGCGCAGGTCTCCGACGCCAGGATAAACGCGTCATCCAGTTTGCCCAGCACCAGCGGCCGAAAACCAAATGGATCTCTGACCCCGATTATTTCTTGTTCCCCCATCAACACAAATGAGAAAGCCCCCTGCACCTGCCGCAAGGCACTCAGCACATTCTGCCGTCCTGTAGGTCTGGCCAAAAGATGCAGAATGATCTCACTGTCTACCGTCGTCTGGAAAATCGACCCACTCGATTCCAACTCCTCGCGCAACACCGCCGCATTCACTAAATTTCCGTTGTGCGAAATTGCGAGCTGGCCCCGCGCGCAATCGACGACCAGCGGCTGAGCGTTTTTCAGCGTGCTCGATCCGCTGGTGGAATACCGCACGTGACCGATCGATCGAGTGCCTACCCGCAGCTGTTGCAGATCTTTCTCCTGGAAGACTTGAGAAACCAAGCCCATCCCACGGTGAATGTTAAATGGCTTGTTAGATCCTTCCGCAGTCACCATCCCGGCGCTCTCTTGGCCACGATGTTGCAAAGCAAACAATCCGTAGTAGGTCAAGAGAGCAGCGTCCGGATGACCATAAACGGCGAAAACGCCGCATTCGTGTCTTGGTTTATCTGATTTGTTCACGTTTCACTGGCACACATCGCGCGCTCGATCGAAAAATACCATGTTTGATGAAGTTGAGCTATGTCCCACCGAAGCATTTCTTGCTCGGTTGAAACGATAAGATCCGAGCCGCCAACCTCCCCCAGTCTGGCAAAAGGTACATTCGCCGCAGCGCACACCGCTTCCGTCGCACCGGTATCTTCCGCCCGTATAGAGATGATCACTCTCGATTGCGATTCGTTGAAAAGGATCTGGTCAAAGCGGAGCGCCTGGTGACCAAACCACACCGCAGCACCGATTTTTCGCTCGCCGGAAATACAGCACTCGGCCAGCGCAACTCCTAGACCCCCATCGGAACAATCATGAGCACTCTTGACGAGCCCCTTTCGAATCAATCTGCCCACCGCAGACTGCACTCCCATTTCCAACTCGTAACTTAATCGTGGAGGTAAACCCGCTTTTCGGCCATGCACGACCGCCAGATATTGGCTGGCACCCATCTCATGGCCAATCGGACCGATCAGATAAATCACGTCAGTCGCGTCGCGAAAATGTTGCCGGGTGATCCAGCGCTCATCATCAATGATGCCGACCATCCCCACCGTCGGCGTAGGATCGATTGCGCCGCCCGGATTCTGGTTATACAAGCTGACGTTCCCACCGGTTACAGGCGTGCCGAACTTGCCGCAGGCCTCCGCCAGGCCCTCGACGGCTTCGCGGAGTTGCCAGAAATTTTCGGGTCGATACGGATTCCCGAAATTCAGGTTATCAGTCACCGCAAGAGGCGTTGCCCCCGAACACACCAAATTCCTAGCGGCCTCGGCAACGGCAACACGGGCGCCCTCGCGCGGATCCAATTTGCAATAAAGACTGTTACAATCACATGTTGCCGCTAGATACTTATCGGCCTCCCGGACGTAAAATACCGCCGCATCAGATCCAGGCGGGACCACCGTCCCCGCTCGAACGGTATGATCGTACTGGCGGAACACCCAATTTTTCGAAGCAATCGTTGGATGCCCCAACAGTTGAACCAAGCTCCGTTGCAGATCAACCGCAGGAATCTGTTCAATCCGCAACTCCGGCGCACGCGGCGCTGGAACAACCTCGCGTTCGTAGATCGGCGCGTCATTCGCTAGTTTGGCAGCCGGGATCTCCACCTCGACGCGCCGATGATTTAACACGCGCATCATCCCGTCATCGGTAACCTCGCCCACGAGCGCATAAGGCAAATCCCATTTTTCAAAGATCTCCTTCACCTTCGCCTCCCGACCACGCTCAACGATGATCAACATCCGTTCCTGAGATTCGCTCAGAAGAATTTCGTATGGGGTCATGCCCGGTTCCCGCTGCGGTACCAGTGCCAAATCGATTTGCACTCCCGTGCCGCCGCGACTTGCAGTCTCACACGTTGAGCAGGTCAGTCCGGCGGCCCCCATATCCTGAATCCCGGCCACGCAACCGCTGGCCAGGAGTTCGAGGCATGCTTCCAGCAGCAGTTTGCCTTTGAACGGATCGCCAACTTGAACAGCCGGCCGGTCCTCCTTCGATTCATCTGTCAAATCCCGCGATGCAAATGTTGCCCCCGCCAAGCCATCCCGGCCCGTTTCTGATCCGACATAAAAGACCGGGTTCCCCACGCCTTTTGCAGCGCCTCGAGCAATCTGTTCATGACGAAGGATCCCAAGGCAGAACACGTTTACTAAGGGATTCTCCTCATAGGATTCGTCGAAGTACACTTCTCCGCCAATCGTCGGTATCCCGATGCAATTTCCGTAATGCGAAATCCCGGCCACCACTCCGGCGAACAATCGCCGGTTGTTTCTCGCTCCCGGGGAGCTTCCTTGAATTGGACCGAACCGTAAAGAATCCAGGAGGAATACCGGACGAGCGCCCATCGTGAAGATATCGCGGATAATACCCCCGACCCCGGTCGCGGCACCCTGGAACGGCTCGACCGCACTAGGGTGATTGTGACTCTCCATCTTGAAAGCGACAGCCCAACCGTCTCCGATATCGACTACTCCCGCGTTTTCTTCTCCGGCCCTTACCAGAACCTGCGGCCCCGTGGTCGGAAATTTCTTAAGTTCGAGCCGCGTATTCTTATAGGAGCAATGCTCGCTCCACATCACCGAGAACACCCCGAGTTCGGTAATGTTCGGTTCACGGCCGAGGATCGCTTTTATCCGCTCATACTCCAACTCTGATAAACCGTGATCGCGGACTAACTCCGGTGTAATCTGTGTGACCATTTACCGGGTCCCGGCGGATTCCAAGGTTCCGATCAGCGACTCGAAAAGCAACTTCCCATCTTCGCTGCCCAGCCTCCGATCCCAAGCGCGATCCGGATGCGGCATCATCCCAACCACGTTTCGGGCTTCATTGCAAATACCGGCGATATTCAGCATCGATCCGTTTGGATTCGATTCCTGAGTCACTTTGCCTGACTCGTCGACGTACCGAAAAACGACCTGTCCGTTCGACCGCAACGCGGCAAGTGTCGTCTCGTCAGCGAGGTAACAACCCTCCCCGTGCGCCACGGGCATCCGCAACAGGCTCTCTTCATCCAGCCTCGCCGTGAAAGGAGTCTCGTCCGTTTCTACCCGCAACCAAACCAGCTCGCAGACAAAGCGGAGCGATTGATTCCGGATCAGCGCTCCCGGCAATAGCCCGGCCTCACACAAG
>JAFAJU010000370.1 GCA_019236035.1 Verrucomicrobiota bacterium
CTTCGGATTAGCCATAACGATCCGTTATGAATTCAGCAAAGCTATTATCTTCAGTATGTCGAGGCAGTCTCGAGCATCCTATAGTGCATGAGGATAGGTTCCGGCGACCGGCGGCAGCGGCAAATTTTATGACTCACAACTCCTAGCAAACTGTTGTAATATCCCGGGTTATTTCAACGGTCTGTCAGGCAACTATGGATGCGCGGGACGAAGCTGCCGAACTGCAAACGCGGCTGGATTCTCTTTGGTCGTCGGTCGATGAGCACGCTTTCAAAGAGCTGGGGACGCTGTTGATTAACGACCTTGAACTGAAGATGCGAGGTGCAATCATGGCTGCGGTGGCTCGCGGGAGATCCGGCTCAAAACGGGACATGAACACATATTCCGAAAAAACCGCAGACGAGGTGCTCGCCGAGGACGCCCTCGTCCTGGCCCAGACAAGCGTCTGGAGCGCCTTCAACACAATGAAACAAAACCGGATCGGCCGGATTACGACGTATCCTCAATTGCAGAAGTATGCTTCCAAAATTGCTGTCCAAGCCTGGAACGGTTTGCTTAGAAAAAAGCACAGAGAATGGGCAAACGTCCATAACGCGATCGAAAGAATTATCAAAAATAACCCCGAAAAATTTGCAATCTGGAACCGCTACCGGCGACGCGGTGATTCTCTGGTCGGACTAGCCGAATGGCGTAACCTGCCACCGGTTGATACGCATCGGGACTTGGACGCCATTTGCGAAGAGGTGCGCCGCAATGCAGAAGAAATGCCGTCCTTCCGCGGCTTGGCTGCGCTAGACCGGCTTAAGATGTGTTCTCTGGTGCTCGAGGCGGTGCGAGGGCCGTTTCGCATTTATGAATTAGTGTCAGTCATAACAAAACTGGAAACTCAGATTTCGATCGTGCAGCCTCCGGAATCGAAACCGGCGTGGCTTCGGCTCCATTACGCAGAACTTTTTCAACTCTGTTGGTCGGCATTTTTGCGATTATCCATACAGCAGAGGCGCGTGCTTTTGTTAAAGTGGGAGGATATTGAATGGTTTGAAATCTACTGTCGTGTTTCGATTGCGACGATGGCCACGGCTTTGGACCTGCCTTTGGAAACGTTCCTGGACCTGGTAGAGAGGATGCCTCTCTCAGACGAACAGATTTCTGAGGTGACGTCCATCAAAGTGCAAAGCATCAGAAATCTACGAGCCGGGAGTTTGCAAGCCTTTCGCAGAGAGATTGAAAAACTTACCGGTGATCAAGCAGGCTTAATTGTTAGCCGGCCGCGATCCATCGGTGATGCCATTCAGTTCGATAGCATTGATTCGATTGAAGCAGTTTAGAAATTCAAAGACTTCGAGTTTGTTATGGTTCATCTGACGGAAGATCAAGTTCATCGCTATCTGGAAAAGAGACTCACTCGAACAGAGCGCGTACTGGTCAGTGAACATTTGTCGGCTTGTGCACAATGCCGGACGCAGGTGACGCTAAACCCCCATTTTCAGCGGTTCGCAGCCGGTGACATTACTGCCTTAACCGGGGCCACCGGAAAGAGAAAAGCATATCGGCTCCCATTTCGACGATTGACCGGTACGGAGCGGCTGGCAGTTGATATGCGTCTTCATTTGTGTCCATCGATGCTGGCAGACGGACAGAGAAAATTGGAACCGCAGCGGACGATCAGCCTGGAAAGGATGGGATCTCTCTGGCGGCGGGTCTTTAGGCGCAAAAACTGGGGCCTGATGACAGGTGCAGCCGCCGCAACAGCGGTTTTGCTTGTGGTCGTTTGGTTTGGCCGGTTTCCAGGCGAGCGCAGCGGGCTGCTGACGATCCGCGACGCTGACAAACTACTTAAGATCGGAGCGCATGGAATAGTCGGAAGCTATCTTCCGCGTTTGGCAGAATCTCGACAGCTAAACGCTGAACTTGCCCGGATGGTGAACCAGGGAGAAATAACTACGCCGCGAGCTATACTGGCTTTGCGCGATCAGCCAAGTCAAGTCAAGGGCAGCGCGCCGACAAACGATGTGCACAAAATGCAATGCCCCGTAGGGACCGCCATCGATACCGCAACACCCGAGTTTCAATGGGCCGCGCGATCGAACGCAACAGGCTACGTCGTTAGCGTCACCGCCAATGATCGCACAGGTCGGGAAGTTGCTAGGAGCGAAGTCATTCCCGCTTCTGGCGCGGAAACATCACTCTATCATTGGCGCCTTCCGGAGAACACTCCGCTGGAACGTGGCGAGACCTATCGCTGGCATGTTATAGCGTTGGTTAACGATAATGGTGCCCATTTAGCGACTAACGATGAATCGGCGGCAAAGTTTTCCGTGTTGAGCAAAAACGAGAGTGAAAACCTTGCGGCGTCAAAAGCGAACGCGGGCGGAAGTCAACTGGTCACCGGCCTGCTCGATCTTCATGCCGGCTTGCTAGATGATGCCGAAAAGCAGTTTGATGGACTCCGGCTGAGTGAAAACCAGACCGACGAGGGCAAAGCATTCCTGGAAAAAATGATTACCAAAGTCAAGACACTGAAGGGCGATCTTTGATCGATGAACAATGAATATCATCGTCCGTTTTCGTTAGCGATGTTCCAAATTAGCCTGCTGGTGGCAATAGCGTACGTCCTTGTCGCCAGTTCCTCCGACTTTACGGCAGCCGGCGAGGCTGATTCATCAAGAGCCTACGCTAGCGTCTGCCTGTCGGTCCGAGATGAAACTGGATCGAAGGAAGTAGCATTCACTCCAGAGGTGGAACCGGGAACAGGCAAATCCATTATAGCTCACGCGGTGGCAAGTGCGCCCTGTATTCTGGTCGTGGTGGCTTTGAACAAGCGGGATGGTCAACTAGCCTACGGTTGGCGCCCGCAGTTTGTAGAACTCGACGAAGAATGGCAGGAGGTTAGGCTTCCGGAAAAGAATAAGGCGTGGCGCTGGGAGCTGAAGGGTGAACCATTCGATTTTTACGTGCTGATCATGCCCGCCGGTTCATCGCTCGCGCAGGAGATCAGGCGTTTGGTTACGGCGATGCAGGTTCCAACGGAGGAAGAAGGCCTCCTGAAATTGCAGACTAACAGGCTGCGTGAGCTGATCTCGCGCGCTGCTGGAGACTCCGACCCGTCAAAACACCAGGCGACAACGACGGTTGCTGAAGTTCATGGAATAACCCGAGGTGGGAATGAGTTCCTCTGGCGAAGCTTCGCGTCGAAAGTGTACTTTGATAATCGGAATTCCGGGTTACTGGTCTTTCGGAGCGGCACCTAGCCCGCAATGAGCCCGGCGCGTAACTCTTGCGGGCCGGCCCGCAAAAGTCACGCGCCGGGCTCATTGCAGGCTAGAAAGCGCTTAAACAGACGCTGGGCGTCTGCTTAAGCGCCTGTTTTTAAATTATGAATTCGAAACAGACTGTTTTTAAACTCTTCTCTGCAAAAAGCAGCGGAATCCGCCGGCGTAGCCGAAGATTCCGCTGCCATAGCCTGCATCGCTCAAAAATCTCTAAAGATTTGTGAGCGATGCAGGCTCTTGATATCCGCCGGTTTCGCCTGCCTGATTACCTTGCTTCGGTTTGGCCTCTGGTGATCACTTTGACCGGCGCATTCGTTTTCTGGCTCCTCCTGTTTGGAAATCCACTCGAGATCTTGGAGCTGCGCTGGCTCGGACAGTTACTCCGCTGGCGCGCAGTTGCCGGGATTGCGCCGGCGGTCGACTCGCACATCGTGCACTTGGACATCGACCGGCAGGAGTTCGAGAGTTTTTCTACCATCGCACTTGAATATCAAAATGCGGCGAGAATAATTTCCGAAGCCGCAGAACTGGGCACAAAAGTCGTGGCGTTCGACGTCATCTTCTCCCGCGGCTCAAAAGAAGAATCGCAACCGATTCTCGATGCGATCGAGGAAGCTAAAGGGAGGGGAACTCAAGTGGTCTTGGCGGAAGCCTTGGAACCGAGCCCCAGCGACGCTAAGGCACAAGACCGGATCCGGTCCTTCCTCTTCCGGGAAAGACTCACGGAATCGGCTGGATTGATCAATGCTCAATCTGATTCGGACGGTGTTCTCCGTCGCTACGCCATTGTCGAGTCAGGGCCTCAAGGGCCCGAGCCCTCGCTTGCATTAGCGGCCTACCTTTTGTGGCACGACCTGACTTGGAAAGATGTCAGCTTTCCGAGTCCGAACGTCGTTTGCTGGCCCGAGTTGGATCGCGAGGATCCGTCAAGGCAGGTCTCACGAAAAATGCAGACTGAGCCGCTTCTTTTGAATTTTCTGACGAGCTGGAATTTTCGAGCGAGCGATCCGAATGCCGCAAAGAGCGTTTTCATCCACTATCGGCTTGCGGACCTTCACACTGACTATGATGAGGCTGAGAAAGCACAAAGAGCGAATCGCCCGGTCAGGAAGACACTCGAAGATTGCGTCGTGATGGTCTCTTATATCGTCACGGGCGTCGGCGATATCGGCAGCACACCGATGGGAGCGAACCAACCCCGAGTCGTGTCGCATTTGCAGGCGCTCAACGACTTGTTCAAGGACAGCTTCCTCCGACGAACATCAAGGTTTACGGATGCCCTCGTTCTGGTCATCGTTCTCTCGTTTGGGTTTTTTTCGAACCGCTGCGCTGGCGTCAGGTCGTTGGTAGTTCTTTGGATCGGTGGCGTCCTGTTAGTTTTGTGTTTAGGCGCGTGGCTGGTATTCGCGCAGAACACGGTTTTCGGCGTGATCTACCTGGCCGGCCTCTGGACTGCAGTAAATATCGCCGAAGTTGCTCGCCGCTATGCCCGGGAATTCATTGAGCGTTTGAAATTGCGCACCACCATGAGCCTCTATTTTTCGCCACGCGTGCTTGAACGGGTGTTAGAGAACCCGGGTTCGACGGAACCCCAAGAGGCTGAACTCACCCTGCTGCTGACCGACCTTCGGAACTCCACCCCGCTCGCCGAGCGACTCGGAGCTAACGGGTTTTTCTCGCTTCTGAACCAGGTATTTGAAATTCAAACCCGCGCCGTGACGGCTGAGGACGGTAACCTCGAACACTTTCTCGGCGATCAATTCTTGAGCTATTGGGGAGCGCCTCATCCGCAGCCGGACGCAACGGATCGCGCTCTGCGTGCTGCGGTGTCGCTGAGCTTAGAGATGGAACGCTTCCGAAAAGACTTACCCACCGAGGTTCGCGAGTTGTTCGGGTACGGAGTGGCTCTTCATAGTGGCTTTGCGTTGGTTGGGAACAAAGGTTCGCGGCTCAGGCTGGATTACGGAGTGGTCGGAGATTTGGTTAATACTGCGGCGCGCGTCGAGTCGCTCACAAAATATTACTCTGTGCGGATGTTAGTGACCCGGGACGCTTACGCTAAGCTAACGATCCCACCGCCGGCGCGACTCCTCGACCACATCATGGTTAAAGGCAAAAATCTCCCCATAGAAATACTCGAGATCAAGGATTCGCTTAGCAAGCCGAACTTCGAAGAGATTGCGCAAACGTACTCCGAAGCCTTCGACCGTTATCGAAAAGGTGACTTTGACGTTGCCGAACTGTTGTTCAGAAAGCTTGCGGAATGTGAGAGCGATCCGGCGAGCTTTGTGCTGATGCGACGTTGCGCCGAGCTCAGCAGGGATCCACCGAAGGTTTGGGAGGGTGTCTTTCGGCTCGAGACCAAGTAGCCTTTTGGTAGGGATGCGCTCCCGGCCGGTAGGGCGAGGCTCCGTCCGAGCCGTGGCGCGGCCCTACCATCGAATCAGTCAACCCTGGAGCCCGGAGGGAGCCGCCCGCGTACGAACTCGTGATCTTCGGTTGTGATTTCAAACCGATATCCAAACGGGTCGACAAAGTAGATCGAAAAAGATGCGCGATGATCGATCATCGCAGAGGGCGCAATTCGCTTTGGGATGACGGGCGGCTCCAGTGTCTTGAGATGCTCGGCAAAACGGAAAAAATCAGCTCCAGACACACCAAACGCGATCCGGCGAAACCCACCGGAATAGGTCGCGGTTGGTGGTTCCCCGTCGAATAACGCGAGTTTTGGTCCACCCGTTACGGGCGATATCATCAGCGGACCGTTTCGGTCTTGTGCCCAGAACTCGAGATCACGCCGGATCTCGAACCCAAAGATCGCCTTGTAAAATCGGGCCGCTTCGTAACGGTCTGGAACCAACAGCTCGACATGATCGATCCGTCCTATGTCCATAACGAATTCGCTTTTCGAAAAATAATCCGAATCGCACGGTCCGGATGTGCACCGGTTCACGCCCCGGGAAAACCGTTCGCGCTCGGCTCGTTGGTTGTTGGCGGCTTCTTCAAGTCCTCGTAGGAGGTGACAACGGAGTCAAAAGCAGGCAGCGCGTGCTGGAACGACTCCTGGTCGCGGGCGGACAAAGTCATGAAGTGGATTGAGCCCTTGGCCTGGATGTAAGCGGTTGCTTCAAAATTGCCAAATTGATCGCCGGCAAAGTAGTAAACTTTTGCCTTGCTGGCATCCTGCGTGGTGAGCGTCCTCACGTATTTTGCGGTGGCATTTGGACTACCGTTGTTTCGCAGGTTGCGAAGTGTATCCTCAACCTGGTCTTCGATGTTCCGAAGCGTCGGCTCGTTCGAACGAACACGGACGTAAATGACCGCTTTGCTGGCTCCCCAATCGGCGCCCGTGGGATAGAACACCAGGTTCAGGCCTTGCTCCTTTGCGACATCATTGTCGAGAACCCATCTTCGCGGAGCCTTAATCTCAAATGCAAAGTCCTTACCCCGCACCACACTGAAACCTTCCAGGATTTGTTCACCTAAAACCGATGTGACTGAAAAAGTAAAAAGAAGAGGGGCAAAAAGAAGTGAGAGTGTGGGATGCATGTGGTTGGCCACCAAGATAACGCCTATTGTGCGGGTTGGGCAAGGCGGGAGGGCGAGGCTCCGTCCGAGCCGTGGCGCGTGACGCCGTCCTGGCCTTTGGTGACGTCACGTGCCAAGGATTATGCCAATGCCCAAAAGCCCGAGCAGCGGACCGGCAAGTTCCTGGCCACCTCGCGCACTCAGCAGTACTCGAATCATGATACGAATAAAATTGGATCGCCTAAAACGCAGAACCGAGCCGATTCGCGCGTGAGTTTT
>JAFAJU010000482.1 GCA_019236035.1 Verrucomicrobiota bacterium
TCACCTCTTCGTGCCGATATCCATCAATCTTCAGAAGCAATCTTGGTGGCTGGTCGATACCGGAGCTCCAATTTCAACCATTACCGAGACGGCAGCCAGAAGGGCATCTCTTCAACCGCCCGCGGGAGCCAGAAGGACATCTCTTCAACGACTTCAACCACCCGAGATCGCCGCTAAAATTCCGTCCTCGGTCAAAGTGGAAGGCCGCGAACGGGAAGTCGTCATTGCTCAGAAAATAGTCTCCGAAGGCTTCGATTTCGGAGAAGAACCCATGGCGGTTCTTCGACTTGACGCACTTGAGCATGAACGTATGCGCCGGGTGTCGCAATCCTTCGGCAACGGCGGCATTCTGGGACTATCGATCCTCAAGAAATATGGCGCCCTGATTAATTGCCGCACGAAGCAAATATTCTTGAATCGCAATGGTGGTCCCTTACCCGTTCATCGGAGTACCTATGAGCAAATGGGGTTCACCTACATTCCCATAAAGATTACGCCGGAGAATCATGTTGAGGCGCTCGGCACAATCGGTACGGGCGAATACAGCTTCCTCATCGACACCGGGGCATCTGCCACTCTGGTCCTCGCCTCGATTCGGGAAAAAGAGCGGATTCCATTCTATACCGAAAGGACGACATTGGTGGGAGTTCATGATTTTAACAATCCCATTGTCACCAGCGGTTTGCTTCGCAGTTTCCGCCTCGGAAGTCACGACTTAAGCAATTCCTTTGTCGGATTCGCGGATCTGAATCTCAGCCAGAGTGAATTTACCCGTCCCTTGGGCGGAATCATTGGAGCCGAGATCCTTTGGGATCACCATGCCATCATCGATCTTGGCAATCGCGCGCTTTATCTCAAGGCCAAGCGGTAGGGACGCGCTCCCGGATAGGCGAGGAGTTCGGCGAGCTCAGTCGAGCTCCTCGCCCTACCGACCTTCCTAATGGGAGCTCAGCGCGAATACCGGCTCGACATGTTTGGGTAGCACCACATGAAAAGTTGTGCCTTTGCCGGGCTCGCTATCAAGCCAGATCCGGCCGCCGTGGGCATCGACTGTGGACTTCGCGATCGCCATACCGAGTCCGGTTCCGTGTTTCTTACCATAAGTCACGAACGGCTCGAAAATTCGGCCCTTGATCAATTCAGGAATGCCTGGGCCATTATCGGAAATTGAAATGTGTAACTGCGATCCAACGTCACGAATCTGGATCGTGATCATTCCTTGCTCCCCAAGCACCTCCTTCGCATTTTTAATGATATTCGCAAGACAACGCGTCAGGCTCGCCTCGTCTAACGTGAGCGGCCCGGCCTCATCAATCCGGACAACGAGCCGTATCTGACTACTTCGGATTTGCTTTAGAATCTCCTCCTCCAGCAGTTCCAGCAACCGCCCCACCGAAGTCGAACGGGGTCGCAGGGTCACCTTACCCCGGGCAAAACCGAGAAGCTCTTCGCTCATTTCAACCATCCGGACCACCGACGAATGAATGATCTCAGCTAACTGCCGGACAGATTCGGATGGCCCCGTCTTTTCAAGATACTCAACCGAAGACAGAATCGCCGACATAGGGTTCTTCAGGTCGTGGATTATTGAACTGACCATTGACCCAAGGATTGTCAGCCGCTCGCTTTGCAGAAGCTGCTCAATATACCTCGAATTCGTAAAGCGCAGGCGCTCGACCACCACCCTCGTGAACGTTAACGGGAGCGTGCCAGGCGCACTGTGCATCAGCCGGGTGAAAGTCTTGTCATCGACCTCGCCCAGCAGCACGGGCTCCAATGCTATCGCACGCGCCGAACGAGGCCCGCGATCGATTACCGCTAACTCCCCAAAAAAATCGTTCGGCTCAATCGTAGCAAGCGTCTCTTGCAGCCCCTGCCGTCCGGTTTTCGAAATTTGCACCCGGCCGTGTCCCACGAGCATTAGAGTTGAACCGGTCGTGCCTTCGTCAAAAATTAAGTCACCAGGTTCAAATTCTATCTCGTGGATATCAACGGAACGGAGCACCTCTGGCGACAGCCCTTCGAAGAGCCGATTGGAAAGAAAGGCCTCGTTCATGACAGGTAATCCTAAAGTCGACAATTCCATTCTGCAGCACCGTATTTTTCTTTCGCGATGCGCACTGCTTTTTCCATCAGCACGTCCGAGAGATCACCAATTTCAACCTGCTCCCCCAAGGCGTTGACCAGCATTGCACCAAAATATTCCGGTACTTTTAGACGCTGAATACTACCTTGGAGTAACAAACCTTTTTGATTACGGCGAATCGCAGCCCCTGCGATCTTCTGACCTTGTAGCTTCAAGTCGAACTCAACCGCCTTTTCAAAACATGCGTCTGACCGCACAGAATCAGGAATGAGCGCCATCTCAACCGCGCGGCCGTCTCTTTTGAGAAGATTTTCAATCGCCAAATGGACAGTCCGATAAAGCTCCCCAGTCGTCGGGAGGCAGCTTTCAGCCGGAAAAACTAGCGAATACGTGAAGTCTTCACCGTGTTCCACTATTCCGCCACCGGTCCAGCGGCGGACAAGATCCCACCCGCCGTACTGCGAAACCACCGCCTTCCAAGGAGTGAAATAGCCAAAGGAAACGGACGGACGAACCCAGCTGTAAGACCTGAAAATAGGACAGTCCGCCGCCCACAGCAGCGCTTCGTCGATTGCCATGTTCTCAGCCGCCGCCTTCGGTTCGTTCTCGTGAATGAAACGCAGCTTGTCGAACTTCATGTTGCCTTCTCTATCGCAAACGGCGGCGCTACCTTGCGATGCCTGAATCGCCGGCAGCAAAGAATCGTAGTCCAGGCAAACGCTCCTATACCGGCGACCGTCCAGTAACCCGATTTCGCTCCGGTCGCCGCTACCTGCTGAGTGACTATACCTAGGAAAATGGATCTCAAAAGGCGTTCAAGGGCGCTGTAGAACAAGTTCACTCGTCCCATGAGTTCATTCGGGACTGTCTCGAGCGCGAGGGTACTTCGAGCAACCCGTGATCCTGCGTTACCCCACCCTTGTAAGGCGAGCGAAACCATTAGCACTACGACCCCAGGGAACAAAGGATTCGCTGCGACTGCAGCAGTAAAACATCCAACCGTGAGTAGCAAGGTGGGCAGGAGGCCGATCTTGCCCGTCACTCGCGGTATCGTTAGGCCGGCAAGCACCGCACCAAGCGAATAAAATACCTCACCAAATCCGTAAACCTCCGGCCCAGCCCGCAATGTATCCTTCACAAAGACCGGTGTAAGGTAGTTGCCAATCATGATGCCAAGGAATGGTAAAAAACTTCCAAATAGGACAAATGATAGTCTCGGCCGAATTCTGAGGTAACTGAGGCCTTCAAACATCATTTTCCAGGCAGAACGAATATTTGCTTCCAGGTTCGGATTCCTGCGGTATGGCACCATCGCAATCACTGCAAGACCGGCCGCGAAGGTACACGTATCGATCAGTAGAATCATCGTCAGCGGGACTCTATTGATCAGGAACGACGCCAGCCCGCCTCCGATCATCGCGCCTGCCTGCCATTGCACTTCGATAGCGCCACTTATTGCACTATATTGTTCCCGAGCCAGTACCTCCTGATTGAACGCAAACTGGGCCGGGTAATAGACGCTTGCACCGAAAGATCCCAGGCTGATACTCGTGATCAAGTGCCACGCCTCTACGCGGCCCTGCAAAAGGATCATCGCGATAATAAATAAATTCGTGCTGATCCCGAACACAAAGTAGGAGATGAGGACCTTCTTTCGAGAATTTCGATCGATGGCCTTTCCGAGATGTGGCACCAGCAGGAAGATCAGCAGTGTAAGGGCCGCATTCGACAGGCCGTACAAGGTTTCCCCATTCGCCTTGTGTATGAGTAACCACGGCACGGCGATCCACGTGATGCCACTTCCAAGGACAAGCAGAAAGTTGGCAATCAGAATTAATCGAGCCTTGGGGTCTTGCCACAGATTCACGCACCCTTCCCAAGCACGGTCGCTTGAAGTTTGCAAATGCCCTTGAAGCTCCTCTTCAAGTTCGGCGTTCCCTGCGTTTCTTCTCCGTTGCTTTCGCTCGCCCTGTCCGGTAGCTTCAAATTTCCTATGGCAAAGGTTGTTCTCGGCAAAGGTCTCGGTGCGTTGATTAGTGCCAACAAACCGGCCCACGCGGTGGAACCGTGGGAACGCGTCGAACGGGTCGCACTGTCCGAAATCGTGCCGAGCCCATTGCAGCCCCGAAAGACTTTTCGATCAGACCAACTTCAGGAACTTGTTGAATCCATCCGCGAACACGGAATAATCCAACCGCTGATCGTTCGAAAGGTCGAGGGCAAATGCGAGCTCATCGCAGGAGAACGACGTTGGAGGGCCGCCAACCAGCTCGGCTTAAAAGAAGCACCCGTAATCGTACGCCAGGCTTCGGATCGGGTCGTGCTCGAATTGGCGTTAATTGAAAATCTGCAACGGGAGGACCTGAATCCTATCGAAGAGGCTCATGCCTACAAGCGTCTCGTTGAAGAGTTTTCTCTCCGACAGGAAGACATTGCACAACGTGTCGGCAAAAGCCGGTCAGTCGTCGCAAACTCCTTGCGCTTGCTCGATCTGCATTCTCAGGTGCAAAGCTACCTCGCTCAAGGACGCCTCACCGTAGGGCACGCGAAGGTTTTGCTCACGCTGCAAAATCCAGATGAACACCTGGTCGTCGCGGAGCTCGCAATTCGGCAATCTGCTACCGTGCGGATGACCGAAAGACTCGTCGCCTCTCAGCTGGCCCGTCAAGGGCTGACTAAAAGTGGCAAAACCGGACTGCGCCCAAGCCAGGAGGGCTCAGCGGGAATCCATCATGCAGTTGGTCATTTGGAGACCCGCTTGCGCGAAAGGCTTGCGACACATGTCACCATTCACCATGGCGAGAAAAAGGGAAGGATTGAGATCCAATACTACGGTAACGACGATCTCGAACGCATCCTTTCACTTTTAGGAGTCTCGGCTCAGTGAGAAGCGCCGGGGTCGGCAAACACGGCAACGGCTACGCACGTGCTCGTTCGGCGTTCGGAATTGTTTGGCTGCTCAGCCTCTTTTTTTTCGTTTCGAGTTGCAAGCCAGGCAACACCCCGGGTTCCGCTGATTCCCGAGATACACCGATGGATCGACAGCCACCCTCTTCCACCACAAGTGAGCTGCCACCCCATCGAGAAAAAATCTGGACCGATTTTAACGGTACTCAAGCCTTGGCTGAAGCGAAGGCCCTCGCTGAATTCGGCCCCCGGCCATCTGGCAGCAACGCGAACAAGTTGCTTCGCCAACATCTGGTCGATCGCTTAACCAAGCTCGGCTGGCAGACGGCTGAGCAGCCATTTAAGGCTCATGCACCAGATGGCAAAGATGCCGACTTTTGTAATCTTATCGCAAGATTAGCCCGGATCCCAGCTTCGCCTAAAAGGATTATCATCGGAGCACACTTCGATACCTCAGGAACGCAGGAATTTCGAGACGTCGGCGCCTCAGATGGCGCAGCTAACATCGCTGTCTTGGTAGAGCTCGCACGGGTCCTGGCTTTAGATCCGCAGTTGGCCGGCCATGTAGAGCTCCTTTTCCTGGATGGCGATGCACCTTTTAAAGAGCTCAACCTCAATGACGGTTTGTTCGGAAGCCGTTTCTACTCTCAGATGCTGCGGATTGATCAGCATGCCGGCGATCTCCAGGCCGCGATCCTACTGGGCAACGTTGGAAGTAAAAACCTCAATTTTGCGCCAAACAGCGACCAAAAATTGGCCGCTGCGCTGAAGGGGGCGGCGGGTGCCCTCAATATAAAACTTGAGCCGGCCAATCGATCGCTTCTCGCGGATCATGTGCCGTTCTCGGAGGCTGGTGTTCCCAGCCTCACGCTCCTGGATGCTGAGTCGCCGTTCTTGCACACTGCGGATGATACCACAGAGCGACTAGACGCCGATTCACTTGCTAAAACAGGGTTTCTGATCCTGTATTTCGTCGCCACAGCGATTACGATGCAATGAGTTCCCCTTCAATGATACTTTACGTCAAGATCGGCTGCCCCTGGTGCCGGCTGGCGGAAGCGTACCTGGATGAACGCGGATACAAGTATCAACGATTGGACGTTCGCAGGGATCCTGAGGCTTTCCAGGAACTTAAACGAACATCTGGCCAGTCCTACACGCCAACGCTTGTTTTTGAAAATTTGCTCCTGGCCGATTTCGGACCCGATGAGCTTGAAGATTTTCTAAAGCAGCATAACATCCTGCCGTAATCGACCTAGCCTCGCATGCTCTCCTCCGTTCTATTAGTCTTAGGAATTGCCGTTTTAGGGATGGCTTTTCGGTCCTTCAACCACCCGGTTCCTCAGCGGCTAAGCGTCCTTTGCGTCCTCATAGCCTCATATTTGGTTGGATATTTGCCATCAGGGAGTTGGCTTGTTGGCATCGCCGTTGCTTCGCTTTGGATCTTTCTCCCCTGGCTCGAGATTCTCACCAAAATCCGAGCCCTACGCATGCCTGTCGAGCGCGAGCTTGAGCACAAGAGCCCCCCCGGACGCGACTTGTTCCCGAACTTGGACGATCTCACGGAGGAGATCGAGCAGGTAGGCTTTGAACAGATTACCGACCTCGGATGCGACTGGGATGCGCAACGCCAGTTTCTCCGGCTATTCCACCGACCAAGCGATCAGACCCAAGCTGCGGTTTGCCTTATTGATCAGGGAAACATCGCCTTTTATTACATGAGCCTCATGACGCGTTCGCTAGACGGCCAGGTTTTCACCACGTGGAACTATCCGTTCGCCTACGCGCTGAAGTTCTCGCCCAAAACCCACATCCAACGCGTGCGGCCAACCCTGTCATTCCACGCGATGTGTGGCGCGCATCGCTTGCTGCTATCAAGAAACGAGGTCACCGTTGATACTATTTTAAAGCTTGACCCCCAACAAATCCAGGCGCTGTTGCAAGAGGACCTGACCGCCCAGATCACTCATAACGTTCGGGCCGGACTTTTAGAGCCGGTCGACGAACAGAAGGTGCGCTACACCTGGCGTGGGATGATCTACCTTTGGTTCAGGTTTCTATGGGATTTCGTAAGGTTGTGATCGAAATTTGATTCTTGGCGATCGCTTCATGCCGCGGATCTTTTCCGTGGTCAACTGCCGAGAAAACGATGGCGTCGCCAGACCGGGAGCGCCCAATTCTCTTAGGAGATCAGTACTTCTTTACCTAGCTGGCTCGAGCGGTAAATCGCGTCGAGCACCTCCATAAGCTGAACGGCTTGACTGGAACTGTTCACGGCAGATTCTTCTCCTCGAATACAACGCAGGAAATTCTTGTCCTGTTCGGCAAACTCATGTGCTCGCAGAGGGTCACCACGCAAGTCCTGTGCGGGTATTTCACTTCTAACCAGTTCGCCGCCTTTATCCTCAAATAAGGCAACAGCCGAGGGACAGGTGCTCCGATCAATATTGAATACATCAGTAACCCTCAGCGATCCTTTGGGTCCATAGACAGTCGTCGAGAGCAGCGAACGGCCTCTTTTCGGACTTAGGGGAATATCATCCGTCAGATTCGCCGACCAACACACTTTGAATAACAGCGTCGCACCGCTTTCGAAGCGGATCATCCCGTAGGCATTATCCTCGACGTCGAAAACTTTGCTTTCAACGAGTTGCGGAAACTTCTGATAGGTCTGAGCGGAAACCGCCCGCGGTTGTGGCGTACCCATCAGATACCATGCCGCGTCGATCGCATGTACTCCCAGGTCGATCATTGCACCTCCCCCTGCTTTCGACCTGTCTGTGAACCAACCGTCCAAGCCGGTCGGCGTGCCCCGAGACCGGACCCACATCGTCTCCGCGAAGTAGATTTCTCCTAGTCGACGTTCGACAATTACTCTCTTTGCTGCTTGCATGCCTGGTGAAAAACGCATTTGACGCCCAAAATAGTAGATCAGACCCCGATTGCGGGCCTCCTCGTGAAGCGTACGCATTTGTCCGGCGTTCATTGTCGGAGGCTTCTCGCAAAGCACATGCTTGCCGGCTTGCAGCGCCTTCAGCGAGAACGGATAGTGCAGAGCGTTCGGCAAGCCGATCACAATCGCGTCCAATTCCGAATCGAGTAGCATCTCATCAAAATTCGCAAAAGTTCGCTTTGGAGCGAACGCATCGGCAAAAGCTTTTAGGCGCTCCGCATTCAGGTCACAGGCCGCGTACACCACACCAAGCGGCGATGCATTGAGCGCTTCTGCGTGACGTTCTCCAGGCCATCCCAAGCCGACGATCCCCACGTTTATCGAATTCGACACACTCATGCCTCAACGAACTCAAAAAACGCAAGACGGCAAAGAAAGCTTGCCCCAATCCCTCCCCGCTACCAAACCGTGACCTCACAATCAAGGGACCACAATGAAGGGACGGGACCACAATGAACGGACAGACCCTGTTTTAGCAATCGACCCTTCATAGGTCGTTGAAACGCCTCTAAATCATCCGTCCGGCATTAGGAGATCCGCGTAGCAAAAGACGCCGATCAACATTCGCCAAATGAACCTGTCCCCTTTTGTCGGTGAACAATCCAGGGTGAACAATCCAGTGTCGGTGAACAATCCAGGGGACAGACACCCTACAGAGAGTAGCAATCCAAGGGACTAGCAATCCAAGGGACAGACACCGTATAGTGAGGTGTGAAAATTCCTGCAAAGGGACGACTCTTGCAAAGGGACAGACCCTTTTTAGGGATTGACCCTTTTTAGGGATTTTAGGGATTCAGACCCTTTTTAGGGTTTGGGACAGACACCAATTTAACCTCGTTGCATTCGCAGCGTCGGTTCCCGTAACTAGCAGTCCTCGGCAAATTGAATCAGAAGTACCCGCAGCAAGCTCTCCGCATCAACAATCGGACAGACCCCTTTGGTGAGCGCCAGGAACCAAGGGACAAGCCCGAATGAGCCGGTTGACTGCTGTTGCGATTTCAACCCGTTGGTTGAACGCGGGGATTGTGAAATGCCCAAAGTTCGACAGACTGAAACGTCTCGATCCGATAAGGACTGCGCGGCCGCTTGAATTTAAAGCGTTCTTTCCAGCGCTCAAAGTTTTGTTCAACAAATGCTTTGCTGCCAAGGATAGCTCCTGCGCTAAAGTACCGAACTCGGCAGCGCAACGACTCCGTCACAGAAAGTTGACCATCCTCTTGTTCAACGACACGCTGTACCGTCTGCAGATCAAAGCCTGCCCGTTTCTTATTCTCTGATTGAAGTCCGGTTTGAAACAAGAATTTGCGATAGTAACTCGCGACTTCATTCCATGAAGCGGTATCAACGAGCCCCATCGCAGTTCGGATTCCGGAGCGCCTGGGAGACGACGGCTTGGCGAGAGCCTCAGCGTAACCGCAGTAACGGTAATCTTTGGGGTCTGTACACAGACCGGCTCGAATCGGGTTCAAGTCTACATAAGCCGCGATCGCAGCGAGCGCTTGGCCTCCTTGAATCAACACACTTGTAAAGCGTTCTGCCCAGAGCGGGCCAAAACGACGATGTCGCCTGTTGTACCACTGCGCGAAGCCACCCTTCAGTTCTTTATTAAAGATCGACAGATCAAACATACGCCTCACAAACTGGCTACGAATGCCTTGCGCCTGCTCAGGAGCTCCCACCTCATCAGTCCAGTAATGCAGCTGCCGTGCGATGGTGTCACGCCGCGCCGGGCCATAAAGCGCCTCGATCCGACTCAGCAATTCTGCATCGGACAGCTCCACAGGCTCAGGCACCTCACAAACGATGTGGTAGTGCGTAGACATCAACACGAAGGTCAACACCCGAACGCCGGAAAATCGTTCGAGCTTGCACATCAATTGCACGAACTTCTCCCCTTCTTCCGACGCCATCCCGGAGTTCGGGAAGATGACGCGACCTTCCACCGATCTGGACATGCAATGATAGAAACCTAGACCTTGCGCTTTGATGCGAGGGCGTCTCATTTAGTAATGTAATAACACAAAAAAATATTGATTCAATCATCAGGACAAAGTCGACCCCTTCCTTTGACCCTAGCCAGTCAACGGTCGTCGGTCTTACGAATCGACCCCGTCCCCTTCATAGGTCGTTGAAACGCCTCTAAATCATCCGTCCGACGTTTAGTTAGGGGATCGCGTAACGAAAGACATTGATCGGCATCCGCGAAACGAACTTTTATCGGTAGTCCTCTTTACAGGTCCCTATGGGACCTGTCCCCTTTTATCGGTCCCCTTTTATCGTTATGGGACCTGTCCCCTTTTATCGCGGTCCCCTTTTATCGCGATCGCCCTCGAATTGGACCTGTCCCCCTTTTATGGCGGTCCCCCTTTTAGGGCGTGTCTCCTTTTGTCGCGTCCGGTTGTTGGTCCGAGGTGACTCGGCGCTTTTCATAACCGCTGGGGACGAAGTCAGGTGGGCTGAGGAGTCCTTGAACCAGCGCTGCGATCGCGGAACGCTGTCAGAACCGGCAACGATGGATGCCGGAGGAAGACTTCCGAGCGCTGTCTAGCCACCCTACAGCTCGATCTCGCAATCCTCGTACTTGCCCGCGCGGACGCTCTTTGTATTGGCATCTCGGCTGACGAATTTCACGTCCCCAACGACCTCGACGCCAGTTTCAAACTTAACCTTTCCATTGATGGTCAGGCTCCTACAGCGAATCAATGAGGGTACGCCGTTCGCAAACAATTCCTCGAACTTGTCCACCAGCTTGTAGTTATCGTCCAATTTAACGATCGGTGGCACGCCGTTCCGCTCAGGTCGCAACTCCAACCGGAACTCCGCATCCAACTCGTAGGCATCAGAGCGAACTCCGAAGAGGTCAGCGGTTGATTTGACCGGTGAAAACCGGCTTCGCGGCACCTCAACGGCTCCGGCGCCTTCGAAGCATTCGATCGCGGCACCCATCGCGGTCTCGAGCTGAAACACTTTCGGCGTTGACTTATCGCGGGGATCGACCGTCTTCTCGTTGCGAATCAAAGGGAGCGGGAGCAAACCATTGCCGCGATCGAGCTCCGCGCGTAATGCGTCCAAACGGATCCAGAGATTGTTGGTATTGAAATAACGGTGC
>JAFAJU010000483.1 GCA_019236035.1 Verrucomicrobiota bacterium
AGGATGATGAACAACGGATAAGCGATCTCCAGCAGCGACGCCAGGGTAGCGTTCTTTTGATGGATGGCGTACGCATTGAAAACGTAAGCTCCGGTCCCAGAAAGCAGATACAACACAACCATTCCTGCGACCGGCCAGCTTTGCCAAAGCTGGCTCCAATCCTGATTTGGACGAATCAGGAACATGATCAGAGCGACCAGCACACCGTTAAACAAACTAAGGAACGAGAACGCAGCCGCAAACTCAACTCGGCCGAAAAGTGCTTCCAGAAGCAAATACTGCAGGCCCCAGCACGCGGCCGAAAGAAGAGCGTAGGTCCACCAGGTGAGCTGCATTCTTTTGGGAGTTTCTGCTATTTCACGCAAGGCTGTCGAGGACGATCGCCTGGAGGGCTACGCCATTAGAAATCGTGCTCGTGCTTGTGCTCGTGCTCGAGAAAACAGCCCGCTCCGCTGCTACGCTGGCCGGAACACAACCTCTTCTCGGCGCGGATGGCCAACAGATCGAGCACGAGCAGGAGCACGAGCACGATTCCCTAACTTCGGAGTTTGGGCTGAAACGATCCGGTAGGGCCAAGGACTTCGGCGAGCTCAGTCGAGCCTTTCACCTTGGCCTTGTGGCAGCAACGGGATGGTGCCCCTTTCCTTGGTGGGCCATCGATGCTATGACTTTCTTCTTACGCTCATGGATACGGACACAGAACAGAATTTGAATGAATCCACGGCAATACCAAGGGGAAGCGATACGGTTTTGCTCGTTTTGGTTGCCGCCAGCTTCTCGCACCTTCTCAATGACACTATTCAATCTCTCATCCCCGCGATTTATCCCGTTCTGAAAGATTCGTTCCAGCTCAGCTTTGCTCAAATCGGTCTAATTACGCTGACTTTCCAACTTACCGCCTCGCTCCTGCAGCCATTGGTAGGTTTGTACACGGATCACCGGCCACAACCGTTTTCGCTGGCCATCGGAATGGCGCTTTCCTTGGTAGGCCTGGTTCTGCTAGCTTTTGCTAACAGTTATCCGATGATCTTGGTGGCCGCGGCTGCGGTTGGTTTGGGTTCTTCGATTTTCCATCCGGAAGCGTCTCGCCTCGCCCGACTTGCCTCAGGCGGTCGCTACGGGTTCGCTCAATCGCTTTTTCAAGTTGGAGGAAACACTGGTCAATCGTTGGGACCTCTCCTGGCAGCTCTCATTATTGGAGGACGGGCAAGAAGCAATGTCATCTGGTTTACGCTACTTGCGCTGGTTGGAATTGTTGTGCTTTACAACGCCGGCCGATGGTACCAACGAAATCTTCCCCGAGCACATAAACATATCACGCGTTCCGCCAGTCACCGGCATCTTCCTCCGGCACAAATCGCATGGGCCCTCTTCATCCTTATGAGCCTTATCTTCTCGAAGTTTTTCTACCTCGAGAGCATGAGAAGCTATTTTACCTTCTATCTCATAGCGAAGTTCCAGCTTCCGGTGGAACATGCTCAACTGCTTCTATTTCTTTTTCTGTTCTCAGTCGCCGCTGGAACCATCATCGGCGGGCCGATTGGTGACCGTTTCGGACGCAAATATGTTATCTGGATATCGATCTTGGGCGTCGCACCACTCACATTGGTATTGCCATACGCCAATCTTGGGTGGACCATCGTGCTTAGCGTCCTGATCGGAATGATCTTGTCCTCGGCGTTTCCGACTATCCTGGTTTACGCTCAAGAATTGCTTCCCGGCAAAGTGGGACTCATTTCCGGCCTTTTCTTTGGCTTCGCTTTTGGCATCGCTGGGATTGGATCAGCTGTTTTCGGCCAGCTGGCAGATCATACCAGCATCGAATACGTCTATTGGATCTGCTCGTTTCTACCTCTGATTGGTCTTGTCACCGGATTCCTCCCAAACCTCGAAGGGCCCCGGACAACCGCTACCGCGATGGATGCATGAGAAGCTATACAGCTAGTGTCCTGTCCCCGAAATAGCATGCCTTTCGTTGCGATCAAAATGGGCTGTCGTCAAGGCGCGAGGAGGGCGCATATCTAAAGCGATACGTAACCGACGAGCAACGCAGCCGCCGGCCCATTTTCATCGCAACCCTCCGGGCCGCGGCCAGTTGGCCGTTTTTCCGCGTTGCTCGCTCCTTACGTATCAATTCAGATATGCTCGTCGCTCGCGCCTTGAAAAACAGCCAACTGACCTGCGGCGAAAGGCATGTTATTTCGGGGACAGGACACTAGGTGGAGGTTCGCGGAATCTCAGCGAGATCCCTCC
>JAFAJU010000089.1 GCA_019236035.1 Verrucomicrobiota bacterium
AGCGTGTTCCGCGGCTTGCGCGAGTAAGGGAAGACGGTTTGAAGGTCAAATCCAAGGCAGGGGCAGGGGTAGTCGACTTACGGCGTTCCGTAGACTTTGCGAAAGGGCATTTCCCGGGCAGTCTCAACGTCGGTTCAGCCGGTCGTGACTTCGCTCTTTGCATTGGGTTTTTCTTGTCAAAGGAAAACGAGCTTTTGCTCGTCGTCGATCGAGCGGAGCAGGCGCAGCAAGCGCGGCGCGAACTCAATGGCGCCGGGTTTAGCAAAATCGAAGGCTTTATCGAAGCTGGCCGGCTCGCCGATTTGCACAGACTCACGCAGTTGAACGTGTTTGATCTGAAGTCTACACTTTCCCGGGGCGGTAAACCGGAAATACTTGATGTCCGCTCCCATGTGGAATGGAAAGCGAACGGGATTCCCAGGTCAAAGAACATCCCGCTGCCGCAGCTGGCATCCCGAGTTTCAGAATTGTCGCTTTCAAAACCGTTGGTTGTCGTTTGTCAGAACGGTTACCAGAGCGCGGTCGCATCAAGCTGGCTGCAGGCGTACGGCTTCGATAGCGTGCAACATTTACTCGGCGGAATGGATGCGTATGGCACTGCGCCTTTGAACGAATACGTTGAGGAGCTGGCTATTCTTTAGCCGGCAAAGGCGTTTTCTGGCATCGAATAATTCTCTTGCGTGCGGCGTCTGTTCTCGAAACAGACGAAACATCGCAATTCGATTATTTATGTTCATCGCACTCTCACCACTGGTGTCTTTGATCGCGGGGATTCTGATCCTGCTTTTCCCGCGTTTGCTGAACTTCATTGTCGCCGTTCATTTGATTATTGTCGGAGTCCTCGGCTTGACGCACCATTAGCCTGCATCGCACACAAATCTTCAGAGATTTGTGAGCGATGCAGGCTCAGGCACCAGAATCCTCCGGCTACGCCGGACCATTCTGCTGCTCTTTGAAGAGATGAGTTTAGAAACAGGTTGTCTCGAATCCTTAAATTTTAAAAACAGGCTCTTGAACAGACGCGCAGCGTCTG
The DNA here is from genome assembly GCA_019236035.1 of Verrucomicrobiota bacterium. GTDB lineage: Bacteria > Verrucomicrobiota > Verrucomicrobiia > Chthoniobacterales > JAFAMB01 > JAFAMB01. Next base: position 1,034 of record JAFAJU010000089.1, read on the forward strand.
TTTAAGAGCTTTCTAGCCCGCAATGAGCTCGTCGATTCTACCAGCGTGATTTTTGCGGGCTAGTCCGGAAAGGTGCGCACCTGCTGGGATTCCCTATGGAAACCTGCGCGACAAAACGGGAGCCAAATCCTCCTCGCCCTCGATTTGGAGATAGTTTACGCTGTAACTATCCCGATCATGAAAAGGCCAAAGAATCCCCTCCTGCAGCTGTTGTTTATTGCCTCATTGCTGCTGCCATGGTTGATCTTTCTTCTTATGCCCGGCCACACGTTTATCAGCCTGTTCTTCTTTTGGCTGGCGATAACTCTTTGCTTGTTTTCTATCTGGACTATAGCTGCGGCCCAAAGCCGTCGGGAGGCGGTTGAAACAGCTGATCTCGGCCCGCGAATGCTGTTTGAAGTCGAGCAACCTGATGTGGTCCGTGAGGTAATGGACGTGCGGATCGCCGTCGAGGAACGCGGTGTCCAGATGTTTCGGGGCCCTTTGCGGGAATCGGCAGCAGCGGCCTATGAAAAGCTACAGCGGGTGCTTTCCGATAGAATATTGCCGTTGGTTCAGAAAGACGAACAGCTTGGGGCGAAGATCATTTTAATGCCCAAGCCGGCCGAAGCGGCACGACCGAGCGCACCTGTTCGACCTTGGCTCCATTGGTTGTTGTTTGGTTTAACTGTCATAACAACGACCTGGGCCGGGGCCGCACATCAAGGAATCGATCTCGCGCGAGAGCCGGAACGCTTTACCGCCGGTTTGCCGTACGCCATTGGGCTCCTCCTGATTCTGGGCGTGCATGAGTTGGGACACTTCTACATGGCGCGCAGACACCATATGGATGTCACGCCGCCTTATTTCGTTCCGGTGCCGTTCGGACTTGGGACATTTGGCGCTTTCATCCAAATGCGATCGCCTAGCGAGGACCGGCGCGCCTTGTTTGATGTGGCAGTCGCCGGACCGCTCGCTGGCCTTGTCGTCGCGGTACCCGCACTTTTGATCGGGCTGCGCTCTTCTGCGATCGCGCCTGGCTTCAGTGGTGGAGTGTCTCATGGCTTTCTTCATGGGGCGACCGTGGGCTCATCCGTACTCTTTACTTTGCTCGCGAAGCTTTCGCTCGGCGATGCGGTTCACTATGGTGCCGTGGTGCGATTCAGCCCATTGGCATTTGCGGGCTGGCTTGGACTATTGATTACGGCGCTGAATTTGTTACCCATCGGACAACTGGACGGCGGCCATATTACCCGGGCTATGTTTGGCAGCCGGGTTGGCCAGACGATTAGTTCCATGGCAATGTGGTCGCTGATTTTGCTGGCCCTATTCGTTTGGCCGGGTCTGATGATGTGGGCGATTATTGTCTTTTTGATTGCGGGCCGAGGCGCCCCTCCGCTAAACGACCTGACACCGCTCGATCCTGGCCGTCAGATACTCGGCTATCTGACACTGATTATCCTCGCGCTGATCCTTGCTCCGATCCCTCATTCACTATGGCACGAGGTCGCTAACGAGGCTTGTCCTTATCTTTGACCCCTGCCAAGCGCGAGGCTCAAGAACCCAAACTCCGAAGTTAGGGGCGTCGTGCTAGTGCTCGTCTCGTGCTAGTGCTCGATCTGTTGGCCATCCACGCCGACGAGAGGGCCCGATCTTTCCGCAACTGTTCTGTTCCGGCCAGCGTGGCAGCGAGCGGGCTGTTTTCTCGATTACGAGCACGAGCACAAGCACGAGCACGATTTCTAGTTTCGGGATCGTTCGGTAGGGACGCGCTTCGTCGCGTCCTGGCTCGAAACTCACTTTGCCGGCGGCGTCAAAGCGGCTGCGAGAACTTCGTCGATGGTCTGGACTGGCCGGAACCGGAGCCGCTGTTTCGCTTCTAGCGGGATGTCCTCGAGATCTTTCTCGTTATCCTTCGGAATCAGGATTTCAGTGATTCCCGCGCGGAGCGCGGCGAGGCTCTTCTCCTTTAGCCCTCCGATCGGTAACACCACTCCTCGCAGAGTGATCTCTCCGGTCATGGCGATATCGCTACGGACCGGTCGATCGCTGAAAAGGCTGGCCAACGCCGTCACTATGGCCACACCCGCACTTGGGCCATCCTTCTGGATGGCGCCGCTTGGCACATGAATATGCACATCCGTTCGCGAAAACACTTCAGGATCTATCCCTAAATTTTTGGCTCGAGCGCGTATCAGACTGTACGCTGCCTGCATCGATTCGCGCATGACGTCGCCAACCTGCCCGGTCAACAACAATCCCCCTTTTCCCGGGTATTTGGTCGCTTCGACGAACAGTATGTCGCCGCCAGTGGGTGTATACGCCAGCCCTGTAACTATACCGACAAGGTTTTCCGGCAAACGCTGTTCTCGCACGCTCCGCGCCGAATTTCCCAAAATCCCTCGCACCAGCCCGGCCGATACCGTCACCTCGGCGTGAACGCCCCGGGCGATCTCGGCGGCTATGCTGCGGCAAACCGCAGCGATCTTCCGTTCCAGATCACGAACCCCGGCCTCGTAGGTGTATTCCTGAATGATCGTCCTGATGGCATCCTCATCGAACCGGCACTGTTCGGTGCTCAACCCATGTTCCTCGATCTGCCTCGGCACCAGATATCGTTGAGCAATATTCAGTTTTTCCATTTCGGTATAGCCCGGAACGGCAATGGTCTCCATTCGGTCCCGAAGCGGGGCCGGGATACCTTCTACGTAGTTAGCCGTACCGATGAAGATCACCTGACTAAGATCAAACGGGACGTCGAGATAACGGTCCACGAAATTGTTGTTTTGGCGCGGATCCAGCACTTCAAGGAGAGCGCTCGCCGGATCGCCCCGGATGTCAGCTCCGATCTTGTCGACTTCGTCCAGCATCATCACGGGGTTCCGAAACCCGAGTCTGCGAATCTCCTGGATAATTCGCCCCGGCATCGCGCCGATATAGGTTCTTCGGTGGCCGCGGATTTCCGCTTCGTCGCGAATTCCTCCCAATGAGATACGGGTAAATTTCCGACCCAGTGCATCCGCGATCGACTGACCCAAACTCGTCTTCCCCACTCCGGGCGGTCCGAGAAAGCAAAGGATCGGGCTCCGTCCACCGGGATTCAATTTTCGTACTGCAAGAAACTCTACGATTCGACGCTTAACTTTTTCCAGGCCGTAATGATCGCGCTCAAGGATAGCCCGGGCACGTTCAAGATCGGTATTGTCTTCGGTCGACTTGTTCCACGGGAGGTCAGCCAGCATCTCTACGTAGGAGACGATCACCGAATATTCAGGGCTCGCATTTGGGATATGGCTGAGTCGTTTCAGCTCCTTTTCCGCAGCACCCATAACGGTCTCATTGGCGCCGGCATCTTGAAGCTTCTTTCGCAGTTGCTCAGCCAGTTCCTCGCCATTCGCTTCCTCTTCGCCAAGTTCACGCTGTATTGCCCGGAGCTGTTCGCGGAGGTAGGCCCGTCGCTGTGTGTCAGAGAACTGG
>JAFAJU010000275.1 GCA_019236035.1 Verrucomicrobiota bacterium
CTAACCGGCTGGCAATCTCGCTCTGGATCAGCCGTTCTTCGTAATACAGTCGAGCCACCCGCGTCATAAGCCGGAGGTCTGGAAGGTTGTTCAGCATTTTAGTAAACCGATATCCGCTTTCCTTTGCTCGACTGTTGACATTTAGCATAACGGTAGGAAGCGGTCATTCGCATTCGCTCGAGAGACCCTAAAGTATTGAAGACTGGTCTTGGCGGTGCGAAGAAGACGCGGAGAGCATTTTAACCGATGCCACCGCATTGTTCCAACCTTGGATGAGTCGGGTCCGGTCGCGATCCTCTAACTGTGGGCGAAACAAGTCGTGGGGCGCAATAATTTCAGCCACCTCGTCGGTCGAAGACCAGAAGCCGCAACCGAGGCCCGCGGCAAAAGCCGCTCCCAGTCCGGAGAGTTCGGCCGTCCGGCTGCGCATAACCTGCCGGTCGAGCACATCGGCTTGAAATTGCATCAGCCAGTCGTTTTTGCTTGCGCCTCCATCGGTGAGCAGAATGTCCAGCTTGGCGCCAGCCGCCTCTTGCATCGCATCGAAGACATCCTTGACCTGAAACGCGATCGCCTCTAGGGCAGCACGCACGACGTTTTCTTTGCGAGTTCCGAAAGATAATCCCACGATCGATCCGCGCGCCTCTTCGTCCCAATGAGGCGCTCCCAAGCCGGCCAGAGCCGGAACGAAATAGACGTTACCATTGTCTTCCAGGTCGGTCGCCAGCTTGGCCGCCACTTCCAAATCTTTGAAGCCAGTAAGCGCCAAAGCCCAGGAAAGCCCGGAGCCGGTAACAGTGATGTTGCCTTCGTAGGCGTACTGGATGTGGTCCAATTTCCACGCAATGGTGCTGGAGACGCGTTTGTCGGCAGTCTGCGGCCCATCACAAAGGCTCATCAAAGAGGAACCTGTCCCGTATGTCGCCTTGACTTTCCCTTTTTCAAGAACTCCGTGACCGAGCAACGCCGCGTGAGAGTCGCCCAGAATTCCACAAACTGGAACCGGTTTGCCGGTGCCCAGATTTGCTTCACCAAAATGGGCATTCGAGCCCATGATTTCCGAAAGCGCCGAATCCGGCACTCCGAAAAGACGGAGCAACTCGGGATCCCACGCGCCCTGCTCGAGGTTTAATAATTGGGTGCGTGAGGCGTTGCTGAAATCGGTCACGAAGCGTTTGCCCCCGGTCAAATTCCAGACCAGCCACGAATCTACTGTTCCAAGGCACAGCTCTCCGGCGTCAGCCAACTTCAGGATGTCGGGACGATTCTCAAACAGCCACCGAATTTTTGTGGAGGGAAAAAGCGGGTCAACCTGCAGACCGGTCTTGGACCGGATCGTGTCCTCGACGCCTTTCCGGCGCAAGGCCTGACAAATTCCCGCACTGCGCCGGCATTGCCAAACGATGCATGGGCATACGGGTTCACCGGTCAGACGGTTCCATGCAACCAAACTCTCCCGCTGATTAGAAATTCCAAGCGCAACCGGTTCGTGGCCAGCGCCCCGTGCTAAACAATCTTCCAAGGCTTTCCGCGCTGCGTCCCAGATTTCACGGGCGGACTGTTCGACCCAACCACTTTGCGGGAACTGGATCGCAAGAGGGACGGAGCTCCGCGCCAGAATGTTCGCCTGCCGATCAACCAGGATCGCTTTGACGTTGGTGGTTCCGGCGTCGAGCGCAAGAATAACGTTCATGACGATTGGGCTCCCCTATTCTATAGATTGCAAAAACAACGGTCGTTTTTCTTGGTGGGAATATTTAGTGCTGGAAGCCGGCCTTTCTTTTGTGGACCAGTCTCCAGTCGGACTTGAATAAACATTCATTTTCCGTTATCTAATTCCTTCCGCTTTCAGCGCCCACCTGTCAAGCGCACGGTTGGCAGAGCGATGGAAAAAGCTCCAGCATATCATCGATCCTAGATCCCAAGGGCCTGGGTCTGGAGAAATATGCGGAACACCTGGCCCGGAACTGATTGAGCAGCTCAAGGATTCGCCCGTTCAGGTCTACAAGCCCTTTCAGGCAAATTAGGTGGCTCGGGAAAATCGCTCGACGATCTTCTGACGGCAAGGCATGTTCGGCCCATGAAGTATGGGACTGCCGACTTTTTCGAGAGTGGCCTCGAACACATCCGCCGGTCACCGCTTGAACAAGGCAGAGTGGAACTTATCGTTCGCCGGCCAGCCGAGAACGCACGAGAGACGCTTCAGGAGGCGGCACTAGACTGCGCCGGAGGTCTGGTTGGTGACAATTGGGCAACTGGGTCCGCACATCGCGATACCCAACTCACCTTGATGAATGCTCGCGTGGCATTACTGGTGGCCGGGCAGCTTGACCGACGACAGCTCGCAGGCGACCAGCTCTACGTCGACCTTGACCTGAGCGAAGAGAACATTCCGCCAGGAACGCGCCTCGAAATCGGTTCGGCTGTCATTGAGGCCACTGACGCTCCTCATTTGGGTTGCCATAAGTTCGAAGAACGCTTCGGTCCAGAGGCTCGGCGATTCGTTAATTCGCCAGTCGGGCGCCAGCTTCGCCTGCGCGGACTCAATGCGAGAATAATTCTGCCCGGCACGGTTCGGGTCGGCGACCTGGTTCGGAAGGTCACTCTATGAATTCAGAGCGTTGACTGGCCGACCCATCAGAGCATCACCGTACTTAGCTGTTGCAGAGCTTTGTCGTAATTGCCTGTTGCCTCAGCGAACCTGAGGAACTTGACTCTTTCGACGCAGACCTCGGCCGGTGTAGGCTTCAGGTGAAGGAGCTCCATCGTTTCCTTGATGTAGTCCTGCAATGACATCATGCGCGGATTGTCAGCCGATCGTCCCGGCGTGAGATCCGTGGCCACGGCAGGCGGAATGATTTCGATCACTTCGACCGGCGTGCCGGCGAGTTGCACTCTCAATGACACCGTGTACGAATGCAGGGCCGCCTTGGTGGCGCTGTAAGTGGGTGTGACCGGCAACGGAACAAACCCAAGGCCGGAAGAAACATTAATGATCGCCGACTCTGGCTGTTTTTGAAGCTGAGGCAACAGGGCGGCAGTCAATCGGATCGGGCCGAGCAGATTAGTAGTGATTACCGCTTCGGAATCTTCCAGTCCGCCAGGCCACTTTTTCAGGTCCTCAGCCCTCATGATCCCGGCATTGTTGATCAATACATTCAAATCGGGATATTCTTGCACGACCTTGGCAGCAACATCCCGAATGGAGTCTGAATCGCTGACATCCAGAACGACAAATTCCATACCGGGATTGGCTTTGACGGTCTGCTCGAGGACATCCCGCCGGCGTCCGGAAATGATGACTTTGTTTCCAAGTTGATAGAAAGATTCAGCAGGGCCGCGGCCGATTCCTGAGCCACCGCCGGTGACAAAGATGGTATTCTCGGATAACTTCATGGCACGGTAATGTCTGGAATCCGGCGAAATTATACAAGGCGATCCAGTGCGATTCGTTGCGAGCCAGGACGCGACGAAGCGCGTCATGCGAAGGAGGGATGTCTCGTTGAAAATCTTGGCTGTAGAGGATGAAAGGAAAATCGCCCTTTTTGTCCAAAGAGGTTTAAAGGAGTCCGGCTTTGTGGTTGATGTGGTTCATCACGGAGAACAAGCTTCAGCGGTCATCCTGGAAAATCACTTTGACGCTGTTGTCCTGGATATCATGCTTCCCGGCCGCGACGGCCTCAGCATTCTGCGAGCCTTGAGACAAAAATCTAATGCCGTTCCCGTTCTCATTTTGACCGCGCGCGGCGCAATC
>JAFAJU010000295.1 GCA_019236035.1 Verrucomicrobiota bacterium
AGCGATGCAGGCTAGCGTTACGCGAAAAAAATTCCGTATTTTTTGCTGCAGCTACACTTTCCTTTTGACTCTCAACAGGGATTCCGGCATCACGAGTGGCGTATGTTGACTTTGGGAGTGTTTTTACTTCTCGGTTCTGCGTTGCTAGGATGTGTTTGGTGGGTGTGCGTAAAGGACGATGCGAATCGCTCGTGATAAACTCTGCTCCTTAGGCTGAACAGACGTGCACGCGTCGGTTTAGCAGCGTGCATTGTCCGGAGCCGAGATTATGTAGCTCCATCTGTTACATATTTTGCTTCCACCAGCCGATTGCATCTTTGATGTTTGCGACCGGTTCCAAAAGACCTGCTCAAACTGTCTCACCAGCGACTTGCTTCGGGCACGATTTTCCGGCAACTTGCATCCACGATGAAACTGGTCGGCTGGGTGCGCTTCACATGGGAGAGCAAGCTGCTCCCCGGTACAAGCTATATTATCACCGAGCAGTATTCGATCAGGCGAGCCGCTAAACAGGAAAAAACACAGGCCTGGCAGGTCATCAGCAGCTGTTTCCTGCTCGATACCTGCTGGAATGATGTGGTCAACGATTTGTTGCGGCGGATCCATCACGACTTCGATGAAAAGTTTAGCCACCGTGAGATCGACTGCCTGGTGATCACCCACGGAAACAGAATCATCGGCGCATCTGTGGTTCAGCCTTTGCCCGAAGTCGCTAATCATCTTCTTTCCGGTCCCTGCGTGTCGAATGAGTATCGTAACCGCGGATTCGGAGCGCTCCTCCTCAAAGAATCGCTCCTGATGGTTGCAAAACGCGGTGTGCCGAAGGTGTTTGGGGTTACGCGGTCTACCAGCCCGGCCGCGAAGTTTGTCTATCGGAAATTCGGCGGTATCTCCGAAAGCTACGAGCTGCCCATGGGAGACGTGGCTCTGACACCTTAACCTAGATTCCGAAGTTGGGGGAATCGTGCTCGTGCTCGTCGTCGTGCTCGATCTGTGGGACTTTGGCGTCGAAAAGCGAGCCCGATCTTTCGACAATTATTTTGTTCCATCACTCTGACCGCGAGATTATGCAGAATTCTCGAGGATGAGCACGAGCACGACTTGTCAGCTTCGGCATTTAGGCTCAATTTTAACATGGGCGTCTCGCCCGTGATCTTCGCCGAACCACGGGCGGGTCGCCCGTGCCACAATGTTCGGTCGTGACGACGAATCCGAGGACAATGATAGAACGCCTCTCACTCCTCTAGCGCAACAATCACCTGCACCCCTGCCTCGCCTAAAGCCTGGGCCAACTCGCTTGAGGGCTCCTCGTCCGTAACCAGTACCTGCATTCTTTCGAGTGGACCGATTTGTGCAAAAGATCGGTTTCCAAACTTTGAGGCGTCAGCGAGCACAATCGTCCTCCGGGCAGCCTTGATCATGCCTGAAATCACCGAGGCTTCTTCAAGAACTGTCGTGGTGAGTCCCTCTTTTAGGGCGATACCCCCAACTCCTATCACCGCAGAGTCAACTGTGATACTGGCCGCCGATACGAAGCCAATCGGGCCGATCGTGACCTGCGCATCGGCCTTATACAGACCCCCCAGGATATAAACGTCTCGGACGCAATCGAGCGGAAGCGCCGTGGGTACACTCAGGTTGTTAGTGACAATCGTCAGGTTCCGCCGGCCGCTTAACTCCGCGCCAAACAGTCTCGTGGTTGAACCCCCATTTAAGAGCAAGGTCTCGCCATCGCTGATCAGCCGGCAGGCCGCCCGCGCAATCCGTTTTTTGGCGGCAACACGAGTGCCGATCCGCTGCATGAAGGTCGAATCCCGTTGTACCAGGTTGTCGACCGCGACCGCGCCACCATGCGTTCGCGTAAGAAGCCCCTGGCCAGCCAGGAGGTCCAGGTCCCTGCGGATGGTGTCTCCGGAGACCTCAAAACGACCGGCCAACTCGTTCACCGTCATCTGGCCGTGCGACCGGATGAGTCGGACCAATTCGTGGTGCCGTCTGGCTGGCAGCGCATTATCACGGATTGGTTCATCAGAGGAATTCATACTGAATTTCAAGCGTATATTCGCATATTTATGCGGAAAATCGAGGTAAAAATTATTGACTATGCGTTTATATGCGGATATTTAACCTTAAATATGCATAAATCAGCACCCCCAGCGCAAAGTGGTTCGCCTGCGCCACTCGCCGATGTTGGCGCAGCCGGTCGCTGCGCAACGAGTCACGTAAACGACAATCAAAGGCCTCAAGAGGGCATCAGGAGACGAGACTTCATTAAACAAACCGGGTTGGCACTTGCGGGTGCAACCACGGCCTCCGCACTCTTGACATCTACCCGGCGCGCCATAGCCGCAAGTCCGACCGAGATCACGTTCGCCAGCGCGAAATTCTTCGGCAAA
>JAFAJU010000121.1 GCA_019236035.1 Verrucomicrobiota bacterium
AAGGATATTTTTGCTGGAGCCGCTTCCGGAGCCACTTCGCTGCGCGCCAGCCGTTTTCTGAGATGACGGCCACCGGCACTTCGCGTCCATATTCGAAACGGTCCTGGCCTACCCGGATCTTACAAAGGTTCCCGAAGCCTATGCCATCCAGACTCGAGGCAACCGTTAACGCCGGTCGCCATTGATCTCGCCGCGTCCGAACCCGGAGACTTCCGAGCGTTGTGGCGGCGGGCGCCGGCTGATTCTGCCAGAGAGCGCGCGAATTTTGCATTCTTTCCTGGTGCCTTCGAACGAATCGTCCCCGCTCCCCGTCCACTCGGAGTCCGCAAGGACGCGGCGAACCCGCATAAAACCCTTCTACCCCGAGCGCCAGCGGCCTCGTGGAAAACAAGCGCCGTCCAAGTTCGAGCGCACCCAGGAAGGGATCTTCTCCACGCTTAGAAGCGACATGCATTACCGCCAGAAAAGAAGGCCAATCGATCGGGTCCGGCCTCTTAAGTTTCAGAGGAAAGGCCTCATGCAACCGTGGAACTTCAGGCGTCACCAATGCGTACCCGGTCTCGTCAAGTCCGCGCCTCCCGGCTCGACCGAACATTTGTAACAGCTCATCAGGACGCACGTGACGCTGGAAATTGCCCGCCATGTAGTGTGTTCCAGTGACGAGCACCGATCGCATCGAAAAGTTAATACCTGCAGCGAGCCCCATTGTGGCGACCACCACACGAAGTTGGCCCCGCTTGGCCAGAGGTTCGATGATCCCGGCGCGAACCGCGTAACTGAGACCGCTATGGTGATAGGCGACACGGTGCCTCAATAGCTTCGCCAGGGGTTCGCCGGCAGCCGCGGCCTGTTCCTGGCTGATGGACATTGGTTCGTCGATGGCCAGCGCCCCCGCGAGGGTTTGCGCCAGATCTTCGGCGCTGTTCCGGCGGGGAGCAAAAACCAGTAATGGCCCAAGATCGGCTAGCAATGCGCGAGAAATAAGCCTTGGCCAATAGGCTCGGATGGATGCCGGTGCCGGCATCGGGAGATCGTTGAGCATGACTTCCTCGAGACGCACCGGACGTTCCTGGTGCGCCACAAGCTCCACTGTTCTGCCAATGCGCCTAAGCCAGCCAACCACATCCTCAGGATTTGCCACGCTGCCGCTCAGCAGTAGAATCTGCGTTTCTGGCGGCGCAAGGGAGAGTATCAACTCATAGTTCATCCCGCGAACTGGATCGGCCAACAGCTGGTACTCGTCCACGACGAGCAGCCGTGGGCCTTCCCGCTTTAAAAAGCGCCCTTTTTGAGTTTCGAGCGTCGCCACGACAACCCGCGCCCCTAAATTCTCGGCGAGGTCCCCGGTCGAAATGCCTACGTCCCATCCCCGCGCTCTCCACTCCGCGAGTTTGTCGTTCGCCAGGGCTCGCGTCGGTACCGTATAGACCGCCTGACCTCGCAGGGATTCGTATAATAGCTCAAAGATATAGGTCTTCCCCGCACCCGTTGGAGCCTGTACAACAACGTCTTTTCCCTCCCGGAGGAGATTCACCGCATCCTGTTGCCACTTGTCTGGGATGATCAGGTTGACCATCGGGCGAGTGTAAGTTTTGGGTTTTGGGTCTTGAGTTTTGAGTTTGAGTGTCAGCCGCTCGCGCCCCGATGATCGCACGTCATTCGCAACACGAATGAACCGTAGCTTTGAAATTTGCTCACGCAAAACTCAAAATGCAAAACCCAAAACTCCACATGAACGGCCGGCTCGGGTGAGCTGGCACGGGCGGGTCGCCCGTGCCAGTTCACCCGAGCCGGCCGTTCATGTGGATAAAATGCGACAAACAGTCCAAAGACGACGAGCAGCTTGTTATTTTATGCGCACCAGAACAAATACCTCACAGTTGCGAGCCCTCACTCTCCTCGGGATTCGGATCGGGAGCGAACTTGGCACATCAGTTGCTTTATCCTCGCTTGGCTTCATTCGGGGGAGTTCCGAATGTTAAATCGCGTAGCACAGTCTCGAAGGGGGTTAACCTCTACAGGGTAGATAGGGATAGCAGGTTAAAGCAGATCGTGCACGTGAATACCTTGCGAGGAAGTCGACTTGGAGGGAGTCGTACTTCCTCGCAGCATTTTCAGCCATTGTAATTTAGCGGAGTCGGGGCCCGTCCCCGGGAACGAATGGTGGGTGGTTACCCGACATGAAAAAAATCGAGGCGATCATCAAACCCTTTAAGTTGGAAGAAGTTAAGTCAGGATTGGCTGAGCTCGGGATCGAAGGCATGACCGTCAGTGAAGTCAAGGGCTACGGTCAATCCGCTCATTGCATACGACCCCCCTACAGCCCGAGTCGGGTCCCGTTCATCCCAAAACTAAAAGTTGAACTTATCGTCAAAAACGAATTGCTAGGTTCTGCACTTGCTGCAATAAAGCAATGCGCGCGGACCGGAACACGAGGCGATGGCAAGATCTTTGTGCAAGATCTCCTGGAGGTTATCCGAATACGTACGGAAGAACGCGGTGATCGAGCCATCTAAGAAGTTCAGCGCCTCGGAAACCTCAGTCTCAACCAACTCTTAACCCTTAACCATCCAACCTAGAATCATCTATGACCCCAGCCGAAATCTCCACATTCATTCAAGAGAAGGGCATTAAATTAATCGACTTCAAGTTCGCCGATTTGCTCGGGACCTGGCAGCACTTCACGACCACACTCAATGAGTACAGCGAAGATATCTTTGCAGACGGTTTGGGCTTCGACGGCTCTAGCATTCGCGGCTGGAGGGTGATTCACGCCAGCGATATGCTGGTGATTCCGGACCCTGCGACTGCTTGGATTGATCCCTTCAACGCCGAACCGACCCTCAGCCTGATCTGCACGATTCAGGATCCAATCACCCGCGAACCCTACGAGCGGGATCCACGCGGCGTGGCTGAAAAGGCCGAGGCCTATCTAAAGAGCACGGGTATTGCCGACACGGCGTACTTCGGACCCGAGGCGGAATTTTTCATCTTCGACGATGTGCGCTACGATTACAGCTCGAACGGCTCGTTCCACAGTGTCGATAGCGTCGAAGGCATTTGGAACACAGCGCGGGAAGAGTTCCCGAATCTCGGTCACAAGATCCGTCACAAGGAAGGCTACTTTCCAGTCGCTCCGGCTGACACGCTCCAGGATATCCGCAATGAAATGTGTCTGGAACTCGAAAAGGCCGGTGTTCCGATCGAGCGGCAACACCATGAAGTCGCTACTGCAGGCCAGGCAGAAATCGATATCCGTTTCGCACCTTTGAAGATAATGGGCGACTACATGATGTATTACAAATACATCCTCAAGAACGTCGCAAAGAAGTACAACAAAGTCGTTACGCTGATGCCTAAACCTCTTTTTGGCGATAACGGCTCAGGCATGCATACGCACTCCTCCCTGTGGAAAGATGGTAAGCCGCTCTTTGCGGGTGACAAGTACGCCGGCCTCAGCGAAATGGCCCTTTTCTACATCGGTGGCCTCCTCAAGCATGCCCCGGCACTCACGGCCATTACCAATCCGACGACCAATAGTTACAAGCGGCTTGTCCCGGGATTCGAAGCTCCGGTTAACCTCGCGTACTCCGCTCGCAACCGTTCGGCTGCCATTCGGATCCCGACCTACTCTCAAAATCCGAAGGCGAAACGCGTCGAGTTTCGCACGCCGGACCCCGCGGCGACTTCATACCTGGCGTTTGCAGCACTTTTGCTTGCCGGGCTAGACGGTATCCAGAACCGCATCGATCCAGGCGACCCGCTCGATAAGAACCTGTACGAACTACCACCCGAAGAACTCGCCAAGGTACCAACCGTGCCGGATTCCTTGCTCGGAGCGCTTGAAACACTTGAAGGCGATCACGAATTTCTCCTCAAAGGAGACGTGTTTACCCAGGACTTCATCGATAACTGGATCGAAATGAAGAAAAAGGAGTACGATGCTCTTCGTCTTCGACCCCATCCGTACGAATTCTACATGTACTTCGATCTGTAGTTCTCGGATCGTCCGCGAAGGATTACCCAACAGGCGCCCGAGAGATCTCGGGCGCCTTTTTTTTAGGAGTTCGTTTTCAGGAGTTCGTTGTCAGGAGTTCAGGAGTCAGGAGTTCGAC
>JAFAJU010000346.1 GCA_019236035.1 Verrucomicrobiota bacterium
GTCATGGGTGCAACGCTTGCCCCCTGGCTCTTCTGGGCCGGGCAGTACATTTCACATTTCCAACTGCTCAGCTTTCTGGCCGGTACGGATTTTCGGCGTTACTTCGACCGGTCAATTCTCATTTCGGCGTTTCTCCTGCTGATCCCTGTCCTGCGTTGGATCGGCCTGCGTCGACTCAAGAGTCTTGGCCTGCGCAAGAATGCGCGGCGAGTGAGCCACTTGCTCGGTGGGTTTGCGCTCGCGCTGGCAACGGTTTCCGCACTAGGAGCGTTCCTTTTTGGAATTGACGTTTTCGAACTGAAAGATCCCGTCCCGTGGGATCTTTTGCCGCCGGTTCTCCTGACGGCCATTTCGGTTGCCATCATTGAAGAAACCTTGTTTCGAGGAGCGCTTCTTGGGCTGTTTCGCCAGACACTTACACCACAGCCGGCGGCGATTCTCGTGTCCGCTCTCTTTTCGATCCTTCACTTTCTGAATCCGGAGCGAGAAGGTAACGTCGCCGTCCATTGGTATTCCGGTTTCGAGCTATTAACGGGAGCGTTCTGGCGGTTTTCAGACCCTCTGGCTCTCCTGGGTGGATTTATCGCGATCGGTATTCTGGGATTATTGCTGGCACACGCGACGATACGGACATCATCCCTCTGGCTCGCGATCGGCGTTCATTCTGGTCTAATCTTCGGCAAGATGGGATTTAACAAAGTCATGAAACGAGTTCAGGATGTCACGCCTTGGTTCGGTAGCGATATCACCGTTGGCATCGGAGCCATTCTCATCCTCCTCTTCCTCTGGTCCCTAGTTTGGCTAATTTACCTGCGTGGCGAACCCGATGCGAATCTTGCTTAACACCCTGGTTGAACTGTTCTATCCGTCCAACTGCGTTGGGTGCGGCCATCCCCAAGACTCCGGGACCCTGCTTTGCCAGCGATGCAAGGCCACTGCGCCGCGCATTCAGCCTCCGTTCTGCCAGCGCTGCTCGAGACCTTATGAGGGCGCTATCGACGGAGAGTTCTCCTGTCCGAACTGCGAAGATCGGGCGCTGGCGTTCGATTGCGTGGTGTCAGTATACCAGGCCAAGGGCGTATTGAGAGATTTGATCCACCGCTACAAGTACAGTGGTCACTTCCATCTTCGGAGAGTGCTCCTGGAATTTTTGCTGGAAGCCATGCAGGATCCGCGAATCCAGGCCACTCGCGCCGACGGCCTCGTCCCGGTTCCGCTTCATCCGACGCGATTGCGAGAACGCGGGTTTAACCAGGCCGAGGCCCTCGCCGAAGCTCTCTCGAAGCGAACTCGCGTACCCGTACTCCAGTGCATCGAGCGCCGATTGTACACCAGTACCCAAACGCGCTTCGATCGCGTGGAACGCATGCGGAACTTGCGCAATGTGTTCGCATTGCGCAAGAATAGCGACGTGCGTGGAAAACATTTAGTGTTACTGGACGATGTGCTTACGACTGGGTCTACGCTCCACGAGTGTGCATGCGTGTTGCGCGCGGCTGGTGTCGAATCGGTTCGTGCGGTGACCGTCGCGCGCGGCTGACGACTGTCGTTCGGTTCTCGACGTATGCCAATTTTTCAGAAACCGTCCTTAAAACTTCCAACCAAAAAAAAACGGGAAATGCCCGAGGGTCTTTGGCAGAAATGCCCCGACTGTGGCGAGGTTATCCATAACCTGGAGCTCGTGCAGAACCTCAAAGTCTGCCCGAAGTGCGACTATCATTTCACCTTGTCGGCCAAGGAACGAATCGACAACTTGGTCGACCAGGAAACCTTTGTTGAATTCGATCCCAACATGCTCTCGGTCGACGTGCTAAGCTTTAAAGGGGTAGCCACATACGAAGACCGATTAAAAAGTTACCAAGAGAAAACGGGCCTCAAAGACGCCGTTATCACCGGTTTCGGAACCCTGCAAAAGAGAGCTGTCGCTCTCGCCGCGATGGACTTTAATTTCCTGGCGGCCACGATGGGTTCGGTGGTGGGTGAAAAAATCACCCGCTTGATCGAGCGCGCTACCAGTGACAAAAGGCCCGTGATCATCATTTCCGCCTCCGGCGGTGCAAGGATGTACGAAGGTATGCTTAGCCTTATGCAAATGGCTAAGACGAGCGCCGCGCTGGCCCGTCACTCCGAAGCCGGATTGCCCTATGTCTCGGTGCTCACCCATCCGACCACTGCTGGCGTTATGGCCAGCTTCGCGTCACTCGGGGACCTCATTTTGGCGGAACCGAAATGCATGATTGGATTCGCCGGACCGCGTGTGATCAAGGAAACCACACACCAGGACCTGCCGCCCGGATTTCAAACTGCCGAATTCCTGCAGGAACATGGACTCATCGACCGGATTGTGCACCGCAAGCAGCTGCGCTCAACCCTGATTTCGGTGCTCAACTACATGACGACGGCAAAATGAGTTGGAGTTGAACACGGCTTATACTACTGCGGTCGACTGGCTTTTCGGGACCCAACAAAAGGGACTCAAACTGGGTCTCGACAACGTTCGGCGTCTATTGTCGGCCCTGGGAGAACCGCAGAAAGCGTTGCGGTTCATTCATGTCGCGGGAACGAATGGCAAAGGATCTGTGTGCGCCATGCTCGACTCGATATGCCGGGCAACGGGCATGAAGACGGGGCTTTTCACTTCACCTCATCTGGTTCGTTTTAATGAACGGATCCAGGTTAATGGAATCCAAATCGATGATGAAGCGATCATCCGCGGCATCCATCACATTAAATCGCTGATCAACGAGGAGCGCCATCCAACGTTTTTTGAGATTACCACCGCCCTGGCCTTCGACCACTTCCGACGGCAGAAAGTGGAGCTGGTCGTGTTGGAGACCGGACTTGGTGGCCGTCTTGACGCGACCAACGTGGTCGACCCTTTAGTCGCAGTGCTGACCTCCATTGACCTCGATCATCAAAAATGGCTCGGCCATTCCCTGCCCGAAATTGCCGCTGAAAAGGGGGGGATCATTAAACCGGGCGTACCGGTCGTCTCGGGTCCACAGTTCGCTGAAGTTCGGAGAGTGCTCGAACGGATCGCTACCGAGCGTTCCGCCGCTCTCAGTTACGTGGAATTGCCCGTTCAGGACCTGTTCGTTGGATTAACCGGGTCATACCAACGCACCAATGCGGCGATCGCAGTCCAGGCGCTCCGCAAAGCGGGTATCAAGGTAAACCCGGAAACGCTCAAGGAGGGTTTGGCCAACGTCCAGTGGCCAGGTCGATTCCAACGCGTGGGCGAACGAATCATCCTGGATGGAGCCCACAACCCGGCCGCATCAAAGTGCCTCGTTGAAACGTGGACGGAATGCGTCGGCCAACAAAGGGCCACGATCATTTTCGGAGGTCTCCGGGACAAAGATTTGGGAGGCATGGCATCGACACTGAGTTGCATCGCGAAGCGCTTTCTAATCGTTCCGCTACATAGCCAGAGAGCCGCTTCTCCGGCCGAAATCCAATCGATTATCCCCAGACACCTGCCAATTGCCCAGTGCAACTCCCCCGAGCAGGCATTAGACTTTGCCAATCATTTCGCGGATCCAATCCTGGTCACCGGCTCACTGTTTCTGGTTGGCGAATTCCTGGCCATCCTGCAACCGGATAAAGGGGTCCTGCAGGTCAGCGATCAATGATTTGACAACGTCTTAATAATTTGTTGGTTTTCGGTTGTGTTCGGCTCGGTACCAATCCCGCGACTCGAAGACCAACCTTACCTGTGCCATTCCGGAAGCCAAGCCGGAGTCTCTTGCTCCTTTCAACTTCAGGGACCCGCCCGAACAAAGATTCTCCCCTACTCCCATCTCCTGTGCATCGATCTGCTGGGAGATTGCCTGGTCACGCTCCGGTACTCTTTCGCAGATGTAGAAATTTGCCTGGGCAGGGATTTTCCGGGGCGAAACCAATTCATCGATGACCTCGCAAACTTCCGGGTGTCGCTCGTTCGTGACTGTCGACACGTCAAAATTCGAGTCGTCAGCGAACAGAATTCGGAAAAAAGCGAGGTCTACTAAGGCGTTAACTCGCTGCCGGTGAGCCGTTTGATTTCCCCTTGCGCTTCTTCTCTTTGATCTCAAACGCCAAGGAAAGTACCCGCCGATACTTCGCTTGACCTACCGCGACCAAGCGGATGCCCAAATCTGTTTTGTCGTTGATCTCATTCAGCGCGCGGTCGATGGCGCGCTGTTTTAGATTAGGCCAATGTACCAGGCATTTCTCACTAATGACATTGCCTTGCGCATCCCGCACCTCGTCGACTCCGAGCACTCTGCGAATTTGCGGAATCGAGATCCGTTTCAGCACGACGTGCCGCCACTTCCAGGCCCATTCGTACAGACGGATCGAATACTGGCTTGCCAATTTGACACTCGCTCGCTCCGAGTCCTCCCTTTGATGATCCTTTAAGCGTTCAAGGTGCGGGACTACTCCAGGATCGAGGTGTAAAGTCATCTTCTTCTCGATCATGGTGATCGAGCTGAGCCAACGCGCGTAAAGCACCGAATTCTGCTTATCGCCGTTGTGCAGTACCAGGCGATGGTAGGTCAGCAATTTCATTGCTGCCGCTTGAAGATCGAAATCGTCAAAATCGTACGCCGTTAGCCCCGGTTTAAGGCGGTCCACAATACTCATAACGATTTCCCGCTCGGCTGGTGTCAGCTTGTAAAACGCTTCGATCAGATCGTCGCCAAAGCCGAGTTGGTCGCCCGGCTCGGGAACTGGTAACGTATGGAAAACTTTGTTGTGTTTGCGCACTTTACTTTCAGACAATTAAGGTGTTACACAAATTACATACCAAATATCTGAAGGGAAGCACTAAAAAATGGTTACCGTGAAGGAAACTAGGCAAACTGTGCCGGAATTCGCCAAGTGGTCTTTCTCGGCGGATGGAAAACCGCTTGCGATCGACGACTTCCTGGAGACGTATCGTAAACAGGGGGTATTCTACGAAGGAAAAGAGCAATGGTTAAAGGGCGTCTCTAAGGTCACCTGGGAGAACTTTTTCCTCATCTGTACCGAAGAGCTCGACGACATATCCCAACGCGCGGCGAAAATGCTGGTAGTCTATTGTCTCGAGATCGTGGAAGATATCGTCTCACGAATGCGGGGTCCGGTTTCCGCGGCGAAAATTGCCGATGCCATGAAACGCGAATTTGACGAGCAGTATGAAAACCGGGTTTACCAGTTTCAATGGGCGATGCGCCACGAGGCGGTCCGAGATGCTGTGACGAACGCCGTCATGAACCGCTGGGGCAAGTAGGTGCGCCGCAGGCTATGGAGTTAGGTCATTTTTGCTTCGTCTTTCCGGTCCCAGCGCCGAAGGCGCGACATTAAAGAAGCCTAGGTGTCCGTCGGAGTTTTACCGCGCAGCGGTTACAGATGGTCCGATCTCAAGTTTGGGTAACACTTTTTGTCTCAAGATCGGGTAACACCCCAGGGTGAACAACACCCTGGGGTGTCTCAAAATAGGGTGACAGTTTGGCCTTGGGTGGTGCAAATTTTGAGATGCCTTGGAGAGAAGAGAAAGGGTCACAAGAACAGAGAGAGAGTTTTGTTAAAGCAGCCTTTAGCGGAGAGAAGCCCTTTGGGCAGCTGTGCCGGGAATATCGGATTAGCCGAAAGACAGGCTATAAGTGGCGTAAGCGAGTTGCCGAAGAGGGAAAAACTGCCTTGAAGGATCGCAGACGAGGTCCGAAGGAGAGTTCGCGGTACTGCATCGAAGCAGGCTGGAAGCTAAGAATATTGGAACAGAAAAAAAGCATCCCAGCTGGGGATCGAAAAAACTGTTCGCCCGCTTGTGGCGTTTACATCCGGGGGAAAGGATTCCGTCGCGAGCTAGCATTAGCCGAATCCTGAAGCGATTCGGATTAATGCAGGGTCGAAATAGGCGCAGAACCAAGCCTGGCCCTGAGCGGCTCAAGCCAGAGCGTTTAGATCCAGTCTGGTGTAACGATGTTTGGGCAGTAGATTTTAAAGGCTGGTTCCGAACCGGGGACGCCAGGAGGTGCTATCCCTTAACGATCACGGATCTTTATAGCCGTTTTATTATTTGTTGCGATAATTTGCCTTCTATGACTCTGGGACTGCTTTGGCGCAGTTTCGAGCGAGCTTTCAAACAATACGGCCTACCGCGGGCCATCCGAGTTGACAATGGACGGCCGTTTGGAGGTGGTTGGGTATTGGGCTTAAGCCAATTAAGCGTTTGGTGGCGCTTACTCGGCATCGAAGTAGACTTTATTGATCCCGGAAAGCCCTACCAGAATGGGGCTCACGAACGGATGCATTTGACTCTGAAATTGGAAATAGCCAATCCGGCCGCCAATAGCTTAGAGGCTCAACAACGCCGTACCAAGAACTGGGTCAGAAGCTTTAATGACGATCGGCCGCATGAAGCCTTGGGCATGAAAACTCCCAGTGAAATATACGTAGCTTCTGAGCTCAAATACCACAGGGTCAGCCGGCTCGAATACGGTGCAGAATTTGCGCTTCGACTGGTCAATTCCAAGGGCGATATTCAATGGTTCAACCATCGACGCTTCATCGGGGAAGCCTTTAAAGGTCAGTACCTCGGCTTGAGGCGTTACGATGAGCAGGCACATGAAGTCTACCTTGGCGAGATCCTGCTAGGCCACCTGCCGGACGCGCATTTTTGCGCTTTTCGCCCTACGGTCGAAAAGCGCAAAAACGCGCGTAAACCCTTCCCTCCGAGCTCATCAATTTAGCAGCATCGAAAAGCTAAAATGTCACCCAATCTTGAGACAAAGTGTTACCCAAACTTGAGACAAAAGTGTCACCCAAACTTGAGTCCCCACGACAGAACAGCCCAGGCCTTCAGGCCTGGGACTGGAGTTTGGACATTTTGGGAGGGTTTTCAGGCCGCGGCACTGAGCGCGGCATGAGTCAGCGGGGGGCAAGCGTTGGCAAAATCGAGGAGTTTTTCCCTCTAGCGAGCGCATGATGTTGTGGTCTACAAGTAGGTATATAACAATATATTGACAGACCTACTTATATGTGCGACCC
>JAFAJU010000396.1 GCA_019236035.1 Verrucomicrobiota bacterium
GAAAGACCAAAAGACGATGAAGTACGCGCTGCGCTAACGGCCGTGTCCGTGCCGTTTTGGATCCACCTCTCCCTCGTCGACGAGTGCCGGCGTAACGCGGATCGGGCGCTCGACGCATCTTGGGACCAGGCGTGCGATAACGGCCGCACTGCATTGGAATTTAGCAGCCAAGCCTTGGCGGACAGTGTATTTTCAACGTTGTATGGGAAACAAGGTTGCTTGCCGAATTGATGATCTGGGCTGGCTGGAATTCTCGCGATGACCGACCTTACTAGCTTCACGTTCGAGAGGCTATGGGACGATGGAGAATTGGTCCTGTTCCGAGGCGAGCGGGTGGCCGGCTTGGGACCAGTCCTTCTGGTTGCACCTGCTCTGAGGCAACCGGTACCGGAGACCATTGCGGGACTTCGACAAGCCTTTTCGATCGCCGGGGAACTGGATCCGGCTTGGGCGGCTCGACCCCTGGAGCTAGTCCATCACGAAGGGCGAATAGCGCTTCTGATGGAAGATCCCGGCGGTGAGCCGCTGGAACGGCTCCTCGGACCTCCCATGGCGCCGTCGCAATTCCTTCGTATCGCCATTGGTATTGCGGTCGCGCTCGGGAGCTTGCACGCCCGCGGCATCATTCACAGAAACGTCAAGCCCGGCAACATTCTCGTCGAATCAGTGACCGGCCACGTCTGGCTAACGGGTTTCGGTATTGCGTCCCTTCTCCCGCGCGGGCGCCAGTTGCCTGAACCGCCCGCAGAGATCGCCGGAACCCTCGCCTACATGGCACCCGAACAGACCGGCCGGATGAATCGCTCGGTTGATTCGCGAAGCGACCTTTATGCCTACGGTGTCACCCTATACGAAATGCTCACAGGAGCGCCCCCTTTCACGGCCTCCGATCCTTTGGAGTGGGTCCACTGCCACATCGCAAGGCAACCGATTTTCCCAGGTGAACGGGTGAACGGACTGCCGGAATCGATCTCGGCGATTGTCATGAAACTTCTGCAAAAGACGCCGGAGGATCGTTATCAGACCGCCGCGGGCGTCGAGGCCGATCTTCGGAGTTGCCTCGAGGCCTTGGGCTCCCTCGGCCGGATCGATCCGTTTCCATTGGGCATGCACGACATGTCGGACCGATTGCTGATCCCGGAGAAGCTGTATGGGCGGGAACCGCAGATCGAGGCCTTGCGCGCGTCCTTCGACCGTGTTGTGGGCCATGGCACAGTGGAGCTGGTGCTCGTGTATGGGTATTCCGGTATCGGCAAGTCCTCGGTTGTAAACGAGTTGCACAAGGTACTTGTGCCGGCGGGCGGGCTCTTCGCTGCCGGCAAATTCGATCGGTACAAGCGCGACATCCCATACGCGACTCTGGCCCAGGCTTTCCAGACGCTCGTTCGGCAGATCCTTGCCAAGAGCGAGGCGGAGGTGGAGCAATGGCGGGAGAGATTGCGAGAACTGCTGGGCCGGAACGGCGAGCTCATCGTCCGTCTTATTCCTGAGCTCGAGTTCGTCATCGGGAAGCAGCCGCCCGTTCCCAAGCTTGCGCCTCAGGACGCGCAGAACCGCTTTCAGCTCGTGTTTCGCCGGTTTCTGAGCGCGTTCGCCCAGCCGGAACACCCGCTGGCGTTGTTTCTCGATGATCTGCAGTGGATAGATCCGGCGAGTCTTGAACTAATGGAGCACTTAATGACCAGACCGGAGGTACGGTACCTCCTGCTGGTCGGCGCTTACCGGGACAACGAGGTCGGTTCCTCGCATCCGCTGGTGGGGACCTTTGAAGCAATCCGCAGGGCCGGAGCGAACATGCAGGAAATCATGCTTGTGCCTCTCGGGCTCCAAGAAGTGAGCCGGCTGGTGGCTGATTCCCTGCATTGCGAGCAGGATTCCGCCTGGCCCCTCGCAAAACTCGTGCATGAGAAGAGCGGAGGAAATCCGTTCTTTACAATCCAGTTCTTAACGGCACTCGCTGACGAGAAGCTGCTTGTGTTTGACTCAGGCGCAGCAGCCTGGCGCTGGGATCTGGCGCGCATCCGCGCCAAGGGCTACACCGACAACGTGGTGGAGCTGATGGCCGGGAAGCTGAGCCGTTTACCCCAAACGACCCGAGAATCATTAGGACAGTTAGCCTGTCTTGGGAACGTCGCCCAGATTGGCACCCTGGCCCTGGTTCAAGGGAAATCGGAGGAGCAGATCCATGCAGCTCTCTGGGAGGCTGTCCGGGCGGGACTCGTCTTCCGGCTGGATAGCATCTACACTTTTCTCCACGACCGTGTGCAGGAGGCGGCCTACGCACTAATCCCTGAAAGCAAGCGGGCAGCGGTACACCTCCGAATCGGCAGATTATTGGTGTCACGGACGGCGCCCGAAGAGATCGAGGGAAAGATCTTCGAGGTCGTCAACCAGCTCAACCGCGGTACCGAGTTAATCGATTCGCTAGAGGAGCGAGAGCAGATCGCCGAACTGAATCTCATCGCCGGCAAGCGGGCCAAGAGTTCGACAGCCTACGCCTCGGCGCTGACATATTTTGTCGCCGGCCGCACGCTGCTGGCAGAGGAGAGTTGGGAACAGCGGTACGCGCTCACCTTCGCGCTGGAGTTTCAGCGGGCGGAGTGCGAGTTTTTGACCGGCGATTTCGCGGCGGCGGAAGACCGACTGTGGTTGCTGTCGCGCCGCGCCGAGGATCTGGCTGACAGTGCCGTTGTCGCGCGCCTGCAAACGGATCTCTACACCGCCTTAGATCAGAGCGACCGCGCTGTCGGGGTTAGCCTCGAATACCTCCGGCGCGCAGGCGTGGACTGGTCGCCGCACCCAACAAACGACGAGGTGCGACAGGAATATGAGCGGATCTGGCAACAGCTTGGGAACCGGCCAATAGAGGCGCTCGTCGACTTGGCCCCAATGACCGACCCGACTTGCCGGGCTACTCTTGACATTCTCACGGTGGTTGAGGGGCCGGCTTTTTTCACCGACCAGAACCTGCGGTGCCTCGTCGTCGCCCGGATGGTGAACCTTAGCCTGGAACACGGCAACAGCGACGGATCCTGCGTGGCCTATGTCCAACTGGGCTGGTTTGTGGGACCGCGTTTCGGCGACCACCAGGCCGCGTTCCGCTTTGGCAAGCTGGCTCTCGATCTGGTTGAGCAGCGCGGACTGGAGCGTTTCAGGGGTCGCGTCTCCCAGATCTTTGGTTATTTTATCAATCCCTGGTCAAGGCCCTTGCGCAGCAGTCTCGAATTGTTCCGACGCTCCTTCGCTAC
>JAFAJU010000613.1 GCA_019236035.1 Verrucomicrobiota bacterium
ACAAGGATCGCTGACGCAGATTTGATCAGAAGTGGGTTCATAGAATAATTGCGAGCGGCGACATTATCGAGTCCCCCAAACCTACACAAGCATTATCATCAGCCCGAGTGGAGGCGATGGCTTATGAGCGGTCGATGTCCGCAGCGACTCGCGGTGGGACGAAGGCTAGGACCAAGATCGCCCCGAGTACCAGGATGCCGGCAATCACATAAAGCCCGTAGTCACTGCGCTTTGTCAGATCTGCGAACCAGCCTACAATCGAGGGACCAAAAAAGCCCGCCAGATTGCCGAGCGAGTTTATCCAAGCTATGCCCGCTGCCGCTGCGGTACCTGCGAGCACAGCAGTCGGCATCGGCCAGAAGACCGGGAAAGCTGCCAAAATGCCAATCGTAGCCAAGGTCAGCCCGATCATGGCAGCCAGTGTATCCTGTCTGAACAGATTGCTGATCACAATGCCAGCCGCCCCAAGGATAGACGCGACGGCAAAATGCCACCGGCGTTCACCGTACCGATCCGAACTTCGACCAAAGACAAGCATGGCAATGGCTCCGAAACCGTACGGAATCGCAGTTAACAAGCCCACGTCCAAGGGATCCTTAACGCCGGTATTCTTGATGAGTTGAGGAATCCAGAAACCGGTGCCATACAATCCCATGACGCAACAGAAATAGACTAGAGAGAACAAGAGCAATTTCGGATCGAAGAAGACTCGTAAGAGCGGCAAATGCTTTTTGTGCGCCTCCTCGGCCTTGAGGTTCTCCTCAAGCAATTGCTTTTCTTCGTCATTCAGCCAGTGAGCGGATCGAACTCTGTTTGCCAGTAGAAAAGGGATTAAAAGTCCGAGCAAGATCGATGGGATACCTTCGAGGAGGAATAGCATCTGCCATCCTCTCAAGCCTGCGACTCCATTGCAGGCTTGCAAGATCCAGCCTGACAACGGTCCTCCGATCACTCCCGTTAACGCGATTGCGAGCATGAACAGGGCGACTGCGCGCCCGCGCCGCCGTGACGGAAACCAGTACGTGAGATAGAGAATTATACCCGGAAAAAAGCCTGCCTCTGCCAGGCCGAGCAACAATCGGAGTCCATAAAAAATCCACTTCGAGTTCACGAAGATCATCGCGGAGGAGATGATTCCCCAGGTAATCATGATTCGCGCGATCCAAAGTCGCGCACCGACTTTCTCCATCAAAACGTTGCTGGGGACTTCAAATATAAAATATCCAAGAAAGAAAATGCCGGCACCGAATCCGAAAACGCTGTCGCTGATATCAGCGACGTCAGCCTGCATCTGTAGCTTCGCAAATCCGACATTCACCCGGTCGAGATAAGCGGCGATATAGCAGAGAAACAGAAGCGGAATAGTACGCCAGGCAACTTTGTTATAGACGTCATCCTCGGTTACCGAGGCCGTAAGGGGGATGGTGGGCATGGCACCACTCAAGCAAATCCGTGTCCTGTTAGCCAGACGTTTGGAATGAGGGAATGAGCAGTCCTCATCATCGTGCCCGTGCTCGTGCTCGAAATCCGTTTTCGGGCGCTGTTGTGGCAGCCAGGCTCAAAAATCGAGCACGAGACGAGCACGAGCACGATTGGAAGTCTGGGAGCCCCTCTACCGGTAGGGTAGCCCGTTTACACGGCACCATTCGATGGCACGCGGGTTACCAGCGTGGGCGGATCGTCTGAACCATTCGGCGGCTGCCTTAGTATCTTTTGGCAGGCCGAGACCATCCTCGAGACACCCGGCGTAAAAGAACATGCCGGTTGGATCCCCCTTTTCTGCACCCTGCTTAAACAGATTCGCGGCTACTTCAGGACTACGCTGAACGCCCTCGCCATTCATATACAATACCCCCAGGTTCGATAAAGACAGAGGATACCCTGCGGCCGCGGCATCCTCGTAATACTTCCGGGCCTGATCAAACTGGCGCAATTTTCTATAGTAACTACCTAAGAGATCCATTGCCCTGGGCTCGCGCAACGCTGCCGCCTCTTGCAGGAATTCGACTGCCTTGGCAACGTCTGGGGCCGTTCCTTTGCCAAAATAGTAACATTCTCCTGCGAGGTACTTGCCTACGCGATCCCCGGTGTTCGCTGCCTGCAGGAAATATTCCAGGGCCTTGTGGTCATCGCCCACCTGACGACGGTTCGAATACAACAGACCAGCCTCGATCATGGCAGGGGCACTTCCCTTCGCCGCGGCCATTTCGAACCATTTCATGGCCTCAGCAGGATCACTCTCTCGTGAGAACTGGCCAATGATGAGCATCGCCGCGACTGACCCTTTCTCGGCAGCTCGCACCAGATTTGGTTTCGCCTCTGAATACGAGGCCGGGTCCAATCTGCCTTCCGCGCTACGCAACTCAGCCAGCAGATTGTTCAACCGTTTCAGCGGAAGCGGCCTATCGGGATATCGATCGATCAAATCGAGGTATGCTTTCAAGGCTCCCTGCCAATCGCCCGATTTGCCGAGATCCTGAGCGGCAGCCAGTTTCTCCTGGAAGTCATCAAACGCCGGCGGGGTCAGCGTCGGCTTGACTCGCTCCTCCGGCGACTGTGACGGCGACATTGTCGCCTCCGGAGTGGGTGTCGGAGAGGTAGTCTGTTGTGGAGTCGGCAGGTGCGATGGCGTAGAGCGCGCTTCTCCGGAACTCGTTAGCTTTTGACCCAGGAAATAACGGTACAGCGCATATCCACCAAACCCCAATCCGCCGATAAACAGGGCCGCCAGCACAAACACGAAAAGAAGACCTGGCAGAGAAACTTTTAGCTTTTCCGAGCCGGGGGCCGCCTGCGGCGTTGAAACACTCGGCAGTGGCGGTGGTGGCGGCGGCGGTTGGAGCGGTTGCGGCTGTACTGGGACGCCTCCCGAATAGGTGCCCGATGGAGGAGGGACCACGGGGGGCGCGCTAATCGGTTCGATCCCCCTACTAAAAATCTGGCCGTCCAAGAGACGCGCCATCTCCGCCGCGGAGGGTAAGTCATCGATCAGACCTCGGCGCAGAATCGCATTTCCTTGCTCGGAAAGGACCGCGACTGGTTTGTAACGACCGGTTTCCTCGACAGCGCTTCTTGGCCCCCCCAGGAGTTCGTAGATCAACAAACTCAACAGGCTAAGGTCGCTCCCCCGGGGGCCCGCACCGGTTACCTGCTGGACCAGCGTAGCAGAACCGGCCCAAGTCGCAGAATCGGAGGAAGAGAGTGAAAAATCAACCGGCTCGACTTTTACTCCCAACTCGTTCCACTCAGTGAGTGGTTTCTGGAGTAGTTCGGTGCTGATTCCGGTTTCCGTCAGGCCGGGCGAAGTCAGATGCACCCCGGCAACAGTGATAACCAATTGCTGTAACCGGTGTGCCTGTGCGTGATCAACCACCGGCGCCAGAAGTTTCAGTACCAGGAGAGCTTCGGACGGAGCCAACAAGCTACGGACTCGGAGAACGTCCAATAAAGTGGGGCCAACGAGGTATTCTCCGACGAGAAAACTTTGCTGGCCAACGCTCTCGAGGGAGTAAATCTCCCGTAACTCCGGTCGAGGCGCCCTGTGGAGCTGATCTATCTCCTGTTCCAAGGCAGTGTACCTCTTGGTGTCGGCCAGAAATTCGTGATTGAATACGACCAACGAGACTATCCGGTCGCGCTTCAGGTCGGCGGCCAGGAACTGTCTTCCTTGGGTGATGTCTCCCAGATCACGCGTGATCTGGTAGCGTTGGGCGAGTACCGTTGAAGTTCCCAGGGAACCCGGCTTTGCCGTGGAGAACGCCAGCGTGGCTAGCGTATCGGTCTGCTCGAGAGATCTTTGTGCTGGCACCGAATGCTCTGTCGCGGTCGCATTCGCCTGAATCTTTTCCAGACAACGGAGTGCATCTTGACGCACGTCGGCGGGAGTCTGTGGTCTTTTTTCCCGATCCTTCTCCATCATCCGCTGGATAAGCTCCACCACACAGGAAGGCGATCCCTCAAGCGGCTCCAAAGGCAACGGCTTATAAAGGTGCTGACTCATGATCTGCGCCACGGACCCGGAATAAGGCGGGCGCCCGGTGATCATGTAATACAACGTCGCCCCAAGTGAATAGATGTCAGAGCGAGTATCGATGTCCCGTTCTTCCAATTGCTCAGGGCTCGCAAAGTGAGGGGTGCCGACAAAGCCTCCCCCCACAGTCAATGTGCCGGAATCTTCTCCTTCCCTTTTTATACTTTTGGCCAACCCGAAATCGATGACTTTCACCACCTTTTCGCCTTCTTCGTCGACCAGCATGAGATTCGCCGGCTTGAGATCCCGATGTACCAGCTGCTGCTTTGCCGC
>JAFAJU010000045.1 GCA_019236035.1 Verrucomicrobiota bacterium
CCTGGGCTGTTATAGGGGTAGGGACGACTTGGGGCCGCCCCTCCCTCCGAACCGGACTGGCCGATTTCCGGCATCCGGCTCTCCAGTTGGTGGTTAACTTTCAAGAAGATCGGCATGCCGCAGTGCGCGCTTGTTCTAAGGAGAACAAGCCAACCGCGGAGAAGTAGGTATTTGGCCAGCGGTGTTGATCGATTCCTCGTGCCCTGCCTTTGCGTTTGGATTGTCGTCTAAGGATACTGCGCAACCGTCCCCGCACATAACCATCGATTCCCGTAAAGACATGCGGCGCGCTATGCTGGAAGTACTCATACCAGCCTTTCAATGTCGGATTCAGATCCGCACAGACGGCCTTCATACTTCTGCCACTGCTGCGTCGGGTCTTCCGCCGGATGGCGTCTTTGAGTTTATCGAGGCTTTTCTCGCGTGGCCATTTCCTTCCCCTTTCAAAATGGTAGCCCAGGAAGTCGAATCCTCCTCTTTGGTTAGCATCTACTACTCGCGTTTTGGTCGGGTGCAGTTTCAGTCCGTTCTCGTCTACCCATTGCTTAATCTGTTCGAGGGCCTTTTGAGCTTCTTCCTGGCTGGGACACAGCACGACGAAGTCGTCGGCGTATCGGACCATTTCAAAGCCGTTTCGGGCCATCTTCCGGTCCAGTCCATTGAGGTAGATGTTTGATAACAACGGGCTGATCACTGCTCCTTGTGGACTCCCTTGCTCGGTCGCTTGCCACCCTTTAACACTGTCCATGACTCCGGCCCGAAGCATCCCTTCAATCAGGTTCAATACTTTCCCGTCGGCGATTTTCTCGCCCACTCGTTCCATCAGTCCCGCGTGGGGTATGGTGTCAAAGTAGCTTTTCAGATCCGCATCCACCACCCAGTGTTGGCCGCTCCTCAGCAACTCATCCACTCGGCGCAGTGCATCCTTACACCCTTTGCCAGGTCTAAACCCATAGCTCTGCACTGCAAAGTCGCGCTCAAAGATCGGCTCGATGACTTGGAGCACTGCTCCTTGTACGGACCGGTCTTTAATAGTCGGTACTCCTAACGGGCGCTTCTCTTGGCTCCCAGGCTTGGGTATCCATACGCGTTTAACGGCCTTTGGTCGGTATTGCCCTGCTCTTAGTTCTTGCTCCAGTTTTTGAATCGTCTGCTCTTGGTGCTCCTTTACGGCTTGTGCACTCTGGTTATCGATCCCGGCGCTTCCGCCTTTAGCGATCACCTTTTGCAGCGCTCTTGCCAAATTCCTGGTACTCCAAACTTTATCGATCAATCGAAACCATTTACCTCCTTCAATCCCCGTTTCCAGGGTTGCCAACATGCGTTCAGTCCAGACCTCCGGTTCTACCCAGGCCCAGCGGGCTCGGATTTCTCCCTCTTGTTGAGCCTTTTCAGGCACTGCCGAGGGTTGTTGTTCCATCGCTCTGTCCTTCACGCTTCCACCTTCCTACCTCCCTTTGCTCCACGGGCATTACCCCGCTTCCTTGCTACTACGGAGGCTCTGTCACCTCCCGGGCACAGTTCTTCGGGTCTGCTTTTGACCATGAACGCTGTCCCTTCCCCGGGTCGTGATCCCTGCTTCGTGTCGCTCCAACTTCTGACCATTCTATCTCCAACCACCCCATGCATTCCTATCTTTCTGCTCACTGCTCTTTCCAGAGATAGGTCGCGGATTGGCCGCTCTCCCTTCACGGGTCGGTTTCCGTTCCTGGCTTCGCCTTTAAGACGCAGGCTCGCCAATGCATCAGGCCGAATCGAGTTCATCATGGTTTTGTTTATGGACTGGTCATTCGCTTCCGGCTGCTCTCCACCCCGTCTCTCGACGACGCAGTTGCCTTCTGCTACAGACAGACCAGTGCTTCTGTCCGATAGGGACTTTCACCCTACTGTTGGTGCGCACTTTCAGGCGCACGTCTCTAACCGCTTCGCGGTAAAATCCGACAGACACCTAGGCTATCATCTATCTCGGCTTCGCCGCTGTTTCCCCGCTAACAGACCGCTGTGGATTTTTCGAGAGCGTACTGGCTTCTTTGAGTTCTTCTGTACCAGCGAAGAGCCTGAAACCATATCTAAACGGACCTCATTTTTCCGGGTTGTTGCTGCCCGTCTGTGAGTTGTCGGCCCCAATCCTTTGCTGGTCTGCGATCTCCCCCCGGCTTGCGGCCTCGAGCGCACTTCCGGAGGAGTAAAGTGAGACCAGTCGAGCGACCAGCAGCGCCACGTAAAACATACCGAACACCGCTTCCACCATCGCCAAAATCCGCGCGAGGCCCGAGGCCGGGATGATATCACCGTACCCGACGGTGCTAAGCGTGATAAAACTGAAGTAAAGGCCGGTGAAGCCGGTCATAGAATGGTCGTACTTCGGGCCAAGAGTGAAAACAAAGGAATCGGGGGCCAATCGGTCCAATAGAATATAGGCTAGAGACCAGGCCAACCCCGCCAGCAAATAAGCAGCAACAGCAGCGCACAAAACCTCAGAATCGACTCGGGGTGCAAACACTATGAAACGAAGGAGCTGAACAAATACGAACCCGATGAACAACAAGCCGGCCACGCGAGCCACCACCAAGATCGGCAACGCCGGCTGCCAATAATTTAACCATTCTCCTACTGCTGCAGGTGCCACCAGCACCGCCCCCACCAGCGCTCTCCGGCGCCCGCCAATAGACATTACCGCCGACAGCAGAAGCAATGTCATCAGCATCGTCTCGATCAGAAACCCGCTCTGAAGCTGATCCGCGAATGGAGAGACGAGGATGTTTAAAACAAGCACGCCGAGAAAGTAGGCGACAGAGAACCGGAAGATCTGCTTTGGCCTGGTCCGAGTAACCTGCATCGCTCACAAATCCTTAGAGATTTGTGAGCGATGCCGGCTATCCGGGCAAGCATAAAAGCCAACGCGGAAGGGTTTTCCGTTTTGCGTTGAAAGACTCAAAACGCAAAACCCGAAGGTCGTTCTCCGGTTATCTTCGCTCTGCGTTGCAGCCTGACCGGGCACCGCGCGTTAAGAGGGCAATTTCCGAGTTCGAAAATTGGGCCGGCAAACCGCTCCTGCGAACAATCTTAAGCAGGAGACAAAGTGCATCCGTGGCCTCTCTATCGGTGAGATCGGTACGAGTCGCCAGATCAAGTCGCTTGCAGATCCTGTCCTCGACAGCCTGACAGATGATCTTTTTATGCAACTCAGTTGATTCACCCGGTGCGTTGGAATCGGGTTGCGCGCTGCTCCTTGACTGGACAATCCTGTCCAGGAGTCGCAACT
The DNA here is from genome assembly GCA_019236035.1 of Verrucomicrobiota bacterium. Classification (GTDB taxonomy): domain Bacteria; phylum Verrucomicrobiota; class Verrucomicrobiia; order Chthoniobacterales; family JAFAMB01; genus JAFAMB01. The sequence continues at coordinate 3,266 of JAFAJU010000045.1, forward strand.
TCAGGTCGCTCATTCCTGTGACCAGAAATTTCATAAGCTCTAGAATTGTAGAATCGGCACTTCCCGGTGGCACTTTAGAGAAATTTTCAGGAAATCCAATCAGGAGTTCAAGGAGACAGGCCTTCAATCGACCTCAACACAAAGGAAGCGGTGCACCGCCACCACTGACACTGGCACCGACACTTATTCCCCCTCCTGAACTCCTGCAACTCCTGACTCCTGTAACTCCTGACTTCTCGAGCACTATTTCCTGAAAATTTTCCTAAAGTGCCACCGGGAAATGCCGATTTTGAAATTCTAGAGCTTATGAAATTTCTGGTCACAGGAATGAGCGACCTGAAGTTACGACTCCTGG
>JAFAJU010000096.1 GCA_019236035.1 Verrucomicrobiota bacterium
CAGTCTCATTACGCCTGCCCGACTGGGACCTTTAGCATCCCACCAAGGACCACTGCAGTTTTCGTGGAGATGCGGTAGGGCGCCGAAGGTGCGTTATCAAAGAAGCCTACTTAGGGGCTTCAACCCTCCGTAGCACGGGCGTCTCGCCCGTGGATGGGCCATAGAACACGGGCGAGACGCCCGTGCCACACAGGGCTTCCAGGCGCACGAAATGCGGAATTTACCCTCCCGTGTAGGCAACTTCAAAATCTGGGTCTAACTTAACCGCGCATGGGTGAACTGGATTTCGTCCAAGACTTGGCCGTAGTGACTTTCTGCGCCGGCATCGCCGGTTTCCTGTGCCAGAAAATAGGCCTTTCGAGCGTCGTCGGGTTTTTGTTGGCCGGGCTGCTGGTTGGCCCGCACAACCCAGCTTTTTCAGTCGTTGTCAACGAAGACCGGATAGAGACCCTGTCGCAGCTCGGCTTGGTCTTTTTGATGTTCTCCATCGGACTCGAACTGAGCGTCGCAAAGCTCCGCAGGATGGGAGTCGGCATCATCCTGGCGGTCGTCCTGGGCGGTGCCTTGGTATTCAACGTGGTCCGGACGATTTGCCCGTTCCTGGGGGTTGGTCCGTCTGAGAGCCTTTTTGTTGCGGGTATGTTGGTGGCATCGAGTTCCGCGATTATTGGAAAGATCTTGCCGGAGACCGGATTGGTGCATCAACGGGCCGGAAATCTGGCCATGAGTATTACGGTTCTCGAGGATCTGGTTGCGGTAGTGGTGCTGACATTCATTTCCTCAATCGCACAGATGCACCGAGGTCCTGAGGCGAACATCGGCAAGATTGTTGGGATCTTACTGGTTTTCGTCACGGTGGTCGCCGTGGTCGGTCTACTGCTGCTGCCAAGAATCTTACAACGCTTGAACCGTGCCGGCTCCGATCTGCTCACTATCACGGTTGCAGGGCTGGTCCTCGGTATCGCCGTGATCGCGGTTAGGACAGGGTATTCGCTGGCACTCGGCGCTTTTTTGCTTGGGGCGATTATCGCCGAAACGCCTCAACGTCCCACCGTGGAACGGGCGATGCAGGGAATGCGGGATGTCTTCATCGCAGTCTTTTTTGTCTCGATTGGCATGCTGCTGGATCCAGCACTGCTGATGAAGAACTGGAGGCTGATTTTTTCTCTTGGGTTGGTCGCGATCGTCGTACGAACCCTTGCCGTGAGCGCCTCCTTGTTAATCACCGGGACTTCCGATCGGGATGCATTTCGCGCCGGGCTGATGGTAACGCCGATCGGAGAGTTTGCTTTCATCATTGCTCAACTAGGTGTCGCGGCGGGTATGCTTTCCTCGGACTATTATCCGATTACGGTTGGGGTCGCTCTCTTCACCGCCCTCGTTTCACCTGCACTGATTCAGCATTCCGGCAGGATTAGTGATGCCTGGTTGAAGTTGCAACCGAAGTTCTTTTACGATCTGCTGCAACTCTACCAAGAATTTCTGGGCTCGGTTGGCGAACATCAACGGCGCAGCCGCGCTTTCGGGCTGGCCAGAAAACGCCTTCCGCCATTACTGATCAGCCTGACGTTCGCGTCCGGGATTCTCGTTATCGCCCCGTTTCTGTTCTCTCAATGGAGCAACATCCTTCCGGCGAATGCCGGTGGCTGGAAGGACCAAATTTTTTGGGCCCTGATCGGCGTGGCCGCTACTGGACCTATGCTCGCCGTTTGGCGAAGGTTTGCTGAGTTTCTAACGGGACTGGTCGAGATTGCGTTTGGAACCGAGCCGCGTGCAGTGCATCCCGTCCTCGTTTTGTGTCTCGAGCTGATCGCCGCTTTTCTGCTTTTCGTTTGGATCTGGCTCCTGACGCCCGTGATCGGTGCTTCTGCTTCGTTTTTCGGAGCCATCCTGGGAACGGCAACCGTGTACGCCCTGTTCTTCGGGCAGCGCCTGAAGATGGTACAACACCGGATCGCATCCGAACTTGCGGAAGCAATCCTTTCTTCGGAGGAACGCCGTAAAAGGAGCCATGAAGACTGGCTGAAGGAGCATCAGGAGTGGGACCTTAGCTTGAGTGAAATCCGGGTGCCCGACTCGGAAGCTTGGTTCGGCAAAAGCCTCGGCGACCTTTCGCTGCGCAGTCAATTCGGGTGTTCGGTGGTGGGTGTCGAACGACAAGGCTACTCGGTGCCGAGTCCCGGCCCGGACACCGAACTATTCCCGGGAGACATCCTGCTCGTGCTTGGGACCGCAACGCAAATTCAACATGTTCGCTCATTTTTCGATTCTGCTCCGAACAAAACCGAACAAGTCGACCTGTTGGATGAAATCCGACTTGAATCGATTGAAGTTCCAGACGGAGGCCGTCTCGTAGGCAACGCATTGGCCGAACTCGAGATCCCCCGGCATACGGGCGTTCAGATAGTCGGCGTGGCCCGTGGGAAATATCGAATGCTATTCCCCGGACCGTTCCAGGTTTTGGAAGCTGAGGATTTTTTGTTGGTTGTCGGGACCAGGGACCAAATTCACCATTTCCGCGAATGGATCAACGAAAGCGGACCTGAGAACGAAACGAAATGGGAGGTCGGTATCTAGTGTCCTGTCCCCGAAATAGCATGCCTTTCGCTGCAGGTCAGTTGGCTGTTTTTCAAGGCGGTCCGAGCCGGACTGGCAGTAACGACGAGCATATCTGAATTGATACGTAAGGAGCGAGCAACGCGGAAAAACAGCCAACTGGCCGCGGCCCGGAGGGTTGCGATGAAAATGGGCCGGCGGCTGCGTTGCTCGTCGGTTAC
>JAFAJU010000128.1 GCA_019236035.1 Verrucomicrobiota bacterium
GGCTGAACGCCCAACGGCCTTTGCCGTCGTCGGCATGGCCGCGTTCTTCACCGCTGTTGTGCGTGCTCCGGTAACCGGCATCGTCTTGGTTACCGAGATGACCGGATGCTTCACGCTTCTTCTGCCAATGTTGCTAGCCTGCTTCACAGCCATGACAGTACCAACCTTGTTAGGCGATCCCCCAATTTACGACAGCCTGCGACGGCCTGAGACAGATAAGCGGCGAGCGTAGGCTAGGCATCTGAAGCCAGTTTCTAACCACAGGGTCTGGCCGCTGGGAAGCAGAGGGCGACACCGCGAAGCTTAAGGCAAGATTCCTCACCGTGGAATCGACGTCAGGAAGAATTATCCGTCTGAATTTGGAATCGTAAGAGCTTTTTCTTTTTGAGCTCACATTTTATAAACCGCGGGAATTAGGGTGTTTCGGCGGCTCAATTCCGGCTCATCTCTTTGAGGAGGCAAGATTCAAAGTATTCTGTCAGAACCGGTCCAAGAATGGAAGTGATCACCTGGCGTCGCAGCAAAATCTTTCGTTAGCCAATTTATTCGCCAAACGAAGCTGCTGTTTGAATCTCGCTAACGCGGTTTGATTTATCTCGGAAAGAGAAACTGCACCTGGAAGCGTAGCTGCCAGTCGGCGCCGCCCTGGTGCGGTCTCACCACATTGTCAAAAGCCTGCAGCTGAAGATTGATCGGCGGAAACTTATCACCGAACTTCAGAATTTTGCCAAACCCTCCGCCCATCGGCAGCGTCCAGCGGTTGTCGCTGGCCGCCACCCAGTTTGCCGTGATAATCGGTGAGGTGGCAACATACCAGCCATCGGGGAAGTTGTAGTCAATAAAAGGCTCAACTAGCAGTGCGTTGACGTTGTTTTTGCCCCATCCTGCGTACGACCATTGGTTATTGGCCAACGCTCCCATCACCCAGTGTCCCTGGATAGTCAGCAGCACCAACGAGGGCCCGGCCTCCCACTTGCCATTGCCGAGCACCGAGGCGGTAGCTGTTGGAAACGTCAGCGTTGGGCCGGCGCCCCAGATCAGTTTGCCAGAATTCGCCGGCGAGAGGAACAGGGTGGGATTAATGTCGCCCAACCCGAACGCACTCGGGATCCCAGTAGCAGGAGATGGCTGGTTGATGATTGGCATGATGGTCCGTGTGATCAGGTTCCAGTCCTTAGTCAAAGGGATCGGAATGACAGGCTGAAACGTTCAGGACCCATTGTGTGACGTCATTAGGCCAGAAACCGAAATTAAAGTTATTCTGAAATCGGACGCTGATAAGATTTGCGACCGGGCGCTTTTGGTCTCTGGATCACCGGTTGATTGTTGTCCGTTGCTGGAATTGGCAGCGACGGTGATGAGGACAGCCAATGCCGCGCAGATCGATAGTTGGGTCTGTATTTTCATTGGATATTTACCATTCATTCGATGGATTTTGGTCGGGCCGTTGCTGCGGCGACACCGATGAGGTTTCTATCGCAGGCATAAATTGCAGTTCTAAAAGGTTAGCATTTGGTTCCAAAAAACCTTGCTTTTCGGCGTCCCGACTGATATTGGCGTCCTGCCTACCGGGTCGATTGCATACGCAAAGGTCACTGTCCGCAACGGCGAGACAGTTAAGGCGATTGTGACGAGGTAACGCGTTCGTGTCTGCTCAGCGCCTGGCGGAGACCTACTCTAGGTTCTCACCAATGTGGTTCGGGCCCGGATGTAATCAGTCGGTTTCATTCTCGCATAATGTGGTTCTGAGAGGCGCCTATTCTCACTTAATGTGGTTTCAAAACCGCGGATGTTGTCGGTTCGAGCCACTTATGTTCTCGGTGCGCTACAGCTAGCGCATCGCGGCTCACGCTGAATTTCTGAACGAGGAGTCGCGCCAACGTCAAGTACTGAATAGAGAAGGATCCCGGTCCTCTAGTGGCGATCAGACGATGGCAATTTTTTCGCGGCCCAAGGCATTCTTCAGAGCAATTGAAAGATCGGTTCGCAGCCGAGCCGAATCTTCATAGCGATTGATCCAAGCTTGAAGTTGAAAGGTTACCGCACTAGCGGTGAAGGTGACTATGTAGGCTTCTGGCGAGGGTTGGCTGGCCACGCCAGGATGAGAAGCGGCGGTACTTTTCAGCAATTCAATCACGCGTTGGGGATCGGCGTCTCCGGCTACGTTGACTGAGACTTCGACCGTACGCTTGCGATCCGATAAGGTCCAGTTAGTGACTTGACTCGAGATAAGCGATCCATTCGGCACGATGATTTCCGAACCGTCCGCGGTGCGAATAATACTGGCCCGGATGCCGATGCTGCTGACCTCTCCAACATTGCCACCGACCTCGATCACGTCACCAACTTTAATCGGACGCTCAAACAGCAGAATCAGGCCTGAAACAAAATTATTGATCACGTTTTGTAATCCGAATCCGACTCCCACGCTGAACGCACCGGCTAGGATTGTAACCTTAGTCAGATCAATCCCGAGCGCGCCCAAGGCGACGAAGAAGCCTGAAAGCAGGATCACGTAATGAAGCATCGTGGAGATTGCGTATGGGAGGCCGCGCGCGAGATGCAAATGATGATAAACGTCTTCTTCCAATACAAAACGCAAGAATTTGGAGACCAGAAAAGACGCCCAAAGAGCGATCAAGAATGCCAGGATGTGCCCCAGACTAATGTTGAATGCGCCCACTGCCAGGTTCGCGCTTAGTGCTGCACCAATTGACGCAACTAGCGGATCCCATAGACCGAAAAAGCTCAGCAACAGATTCAGCCAGAGCAAAAACGCCAAAAACTCAAGGGCACGACAAGTCCGCCGCTGAATCATCGGCCGATAATGAATGATGGCGCGCAACGAACCGATTGGTCGGACTTGTAGTACAATAATAGCCAATCCTTCAATGATCCGAATGGCAGTGTAAAGGACAGCTGCGAAGTAAACGCTCCTGAAAAAAATGATCCCTAAGAGGTTCCCCAGGTTGACATATCCGAAAGTATTCGCGATGAACGCCACCGGCAAAAGAACAATCCCGATTTTGGCAATCGTTCGGGTTGTTCGCCAGATGCGACCGTGGGTTTCAACAACTTCCGTTGGCAACTGCCACCTCCGGAGCGTCCAGACGAGAAAGACAGTGGCGCCCAGCATTTGACCCAGAAGTATGAACCTGGCCAACACCGGCAGAGACGCGCCGAACAGTCGGAGAAGACTGACGAGATACATGATGGCGAGCGCATTGAGAATGGGATACGAGTTACGCAGCAGTAGTCGTCGGAGAATCACCACGGCAGGGATAACCGTTACCGTTCCCATAATTGCCAGAACCAACCTGGGAGCTTCCGCATAAATTGCAGGCATGAGCAGCATCGAAAGCGCGAAGGCAGTTGAGACTGGCAGATCGAGGATTGGCAGAACACGCTGCAGATCCGGTTTTTCTTGCGCTAATTTTCCAATTCGGCTTCGCAGCCAGTGAAGCGCGCCAGCTATCAGCACAATGAGAAACGCGTGGAGCAGGAAAGTGGAAGGGAGTCGTTTAATGAACGCAGCAGATGTTTTCAGTTGCGAAGTAACCGACTCGCCGCTGTGCTTCTCCAGCTCATTGCCCAGAGCGGTTCCGAGGTTCCAGATCGGGGCGCTATCTCTGACAAAAAGCCGTCTCAACGCCTGATTCTCTCCCTCCTCGATTGAAGAGAGGGCTGTTTGTACACGGGCTTCCTGCTCGGAAAAGCCGCTCTGCAAGGCCAAAACGTGAACCTGGCCAGACTCGGTCGCCTGCCGCGTACGCTCAATGGAGCCGACAACTCTCTGGACCCCCTGAAAGACAGGAGGCGGTGTTTCGGGCTGCTTTGCTAATTCGAGTGTTGCCTGCCAAGTCTTGTTCAACTTATCGAGGCGCTCGAGTTGCTCTTCCAAACCTTTGGCCTGCGGGGTCAGCGCGCGAGAGGATTGCGACAAACGGATAGCCAAACTTTCCCAAGCAAGCTTGAGCGGGTAAAGCACTTCCAGGGACGGACTTGCCGTCAGGAGTCTTCTTTCGCCGGCGATTCTCGAATCGATGTCCCTTGCCAAATCCGAAAGAGTCCGGCCGATGCTGTTCGCGCTTGACTGTTCCCTCGACACATTCGCATCAATCTCTTGGAGGGAATCAAGCGCGAGCTGTGCTTCCGAAG
>JAFAJU010000131.1 GCA_019236035.1 Verrucomicrobiota bacterium
CATCCAACGCCCAGGCCCGCTCCCACCAGGCCACTAACCAGAAGCAGTATCCAATTCGTCGCCGGATGATACATGTTCGCAAAGACAAAACCGAGTGGTCCAAGCGTGAAAACGATGTCCCGGCCAAAAACGAGATGCCGTGCAACCGCTTCGTTTAAGGCGTACTCCCACGATAGATCCAGTCCCACTCCTGGAAACGAAGGGCTAAGTGGCATTATGAGCAGGACCGTTGCCGCCACCGCAGCCCATGCGACGGAAATCTTCACCCAATGGGAGCCGGCTCCTTTCGAAGGCCTGACAGACTGAACGCTTTTGCCGTCCACTTGCCGCCCCGCTACCTATACGGAAATTCGTCCATCGTCCGATTCACCAGTCCGCGGACCCGGAGAGCGTCGGAAAACATCCGCAAGCTATCGCGCACAACGCGGACACGTGAAGTCGCTGAATTAGTCCAGTGAACCGGCATCTCAGCAATTGAAAAACCCATCGCGCGAGCCAAAAGCAAAACCTCAACGTCAAAAGAGAACCCATCGATTCGTTGGCGACCGAAGATCTCCTTCGCCGCACGATGTCGAAACCCTTTGAACCCACACTGGGTGTCCTTGATGTGCAGATCTGTAAGCATTCGGACGATCCGGTTAAAAACCTTTCCCATCCACTCTCTGCCGAGGTTCTGTCGCAACAGGATCCGAGTTTCCAAGTGCCGGCGATTCCCGACGAGCACATCCACGGTTGGATCATTGCTGAATTTTGCAATTCCGGCGTCTAAATCCTCCAGCGGTGTGCTCAGATCAGCGTCCGTGAAGAAGATGAAATCACCCCTGGCGCGAAGCATGCCGCTGCGAACTGCAAACCCTTTGCCGCGCTTTTCGTGATGGGTCAGCACGCTGAACTCGAAACAAGAGCTGGCGGCCTTTTCCGCTAACGCAAGCGTCTCATCTTCACTCGGCTCAACGACGATCGTGACCTCGATTGGGAAATTCCACAAATGGCGATGTTCCTGGATCCGTCTGATCGTGTCAGGCAACCGCTTGGCTTCATTGTACGCTGGGATCACCAACGAAAGTAGAGGTCGAATCTGTTTGGACATGTCCCCGTCTTCGCATATATATCTGCGCCTCCTCCCTAAAGGCTCAGAATGGCGAAACGTCAACTTCTATTTCCGGTGCTGATCCTGCTGCTTGCAGCACTTTTTCGTGTAGCGTTCTTGGACATCAAACCGCCGCATTTCGACGAAGGTATCAATGGTTGGTTCTGCGATCAGATGGCAAAAAACGGGTATTACGCCTACGACCCAACCAACTATCACGGACCGCTTCACTTCTATATACTTTTTGGTTCACTCCAGCTGTTGGGTCGAAATCTTTGGGCCCTGAGGCTTCCTGTGGTTCTGGCCAGCCTGCTGACCATCTTTTGGATCTTCCTGTTCCGACCATTCTTCAGCCGCACGGTGTGTTATTTGGCTGCGCTCGGCATGGCGATTTCACCCGGCTTCATCTTTTACGATCGCTATTCGATTCATGAGTCCTGGCTGGTCCTGTTTTTGATTGTCACACTCTGGGGCATTCTCGGGAGCTCGACCTCTGGAGAACCAAGGTATGTTTGGGCACTCGTTCTGGGTTTAACCGGAATGATTTTAACCAAAGAAACCTATATCATTCATCTGGCCGCGTTCGCAGTTGCGGGTGGTCTGCTTTTTATGCTCCGTAAGGTGACCACGCCGGCTCAGACCGCATCAAAACGGGACTCCCCGCAGGAGCGGATTCGACCAGATATCCGTCACGCGATTGCGGCGACTTCCGTTGGCGTAGCCCTGATCATTTTCTTTTATTCAGGAAACTTTCGGTACTGGAAGGGTCTGGAGGGCCTCTACCAGACTTTTCTTCCCTGGGCCAAAACGGGCGTTGATGCGGCCGGACATGGAAAATCTGATTTTGATCTGTTGCCGTTGGTTCCGCCATTTCTTGCCCAAATACCGGCTCTCGGAAGGTTCGCTAGTCTGAAACTGAATTGGTACTGGATACGTCTATTTCTGGACTACGAATGGTTCGCGGTGGCCGGTCTGCTATTTTCCTTTCGATTCTTGTTCGGCGGGCAACCAGCACTTCGATTCCTTGCGATCTACAGCCTGGCCGTGCTCCTGGCTTACAGCATCGTTCCTTACAAAACACCTTGGTGCGTCATCTCTATCGCCTGGCCCTTCTTGTTCCTTGGAGCCGCGCTATTCGAATTCATTGCGCACCGATTGCATCGGCTGGTCGCGGTGCTCGTTGCGTTGCCACTGTTCGCACACGCAGCGTGGAAGTCATATCAATTGAATTTTGTCAGGTTCGACAACGCGAAAGAGCGGTACGTATATGTCCAAACTTTTCGTGAATTCCGGACCTTCGTGGATCCAATTCTGGAAAAGGGCGCGAGAAACCCAGAGACGAAGACCCATCTGTCGGGGCTCGTGCTTTTGTCTAGCTATTTTCCCATTCCTTGGGTCCTCGGCGAATTTACCGACATCGGCTACTACAATAAGGATGATAGCTGGCCCAAGAAGCTGGACGCTGACTTTATGGTAGTCGACGAAGAAAAGGCCGACACATTGGAAAAAGGCCTCAAAGATCGCTATTTCACGAGAGATTTTCGTCTTCGTGATGGTATGGACGACTGTCGCGCATATTTCCGTTACGAAACCTTTAGGGACATCTTTCCGGATAGCCGGCCAGAGTTCGAGCCGAGGCCATCGAGCTAATGAATCTCTCAATCATTGTTCTGTGCTGGATCGCCACTTCGACCATTCTCGGAATTCTCTTTGGTTATTCACCCCTGGGATTGACCACGTCCACTGCGATCGTTGCCCTTCTCCTTGGACTACTTCTCCCGGGCATACCAGCATTAGAGCGATTGAGAAAAAGAGGGCTGGAACCGATGCCTCGCCACCGGTTCTTCGCTTATGTCGCCTCGATCGTTTTTCTGGCTTTTGCGGCGAGAGAGTTTAGCCAGGTCATTTTCGTGGCCAGAGATCAGATTCGCGTGATCTCACCGAACAATCTCGGAGACATCTGCCTTCACCTCACACACATCAACTATCTGGCAACCAATCCCAATTTCTGGCCGCAGAATCCGATATTTGCTTTCGACGAGCTCCGATACCCGATCGGTTTGAACTTATTCAATGCCGAATTGAAACTGATTGGCGTTGAGCCCATGCTGGGTATCATTCTCGTGGCGTTTCTGGGCTCGCTCCTCACCCTGCGAGCTCTTTTTCTCTTTAACGGCCCGTTTGGAGTTGCCGCCTTCCTTTTCAATGGCGGGTTAGCTGGTTTCCTTTTCTTTGAATCCTTTTACCTGAAGGACTATCAGGCGGACCTCGCTTGGAAATCGATTCCCCTTGCCATGTTCGTTACCCAGCGAGGATTGCTATACGCAGTCCCGGCCGGCCTATATCTGCTTCGTCACTGGCGAACCATGTTGCTCGAACGGCACCAGGAGTACTCTTTGCCGCTCTGGGCCGAATGTTTGCTCTACGGCACCATGCCACTTTTTCATCTGCACACCTTTCTATTCTTGTCTTTCTTTCTGCTCTGGTGGTTCCTGTTCGGCGACTCGAACTGGCGAGGCCACCTTCTTCGCGTGGTTCTAGTCTCTGCAATCCCGGCCACTCTCTGCGTCTACGCCGTCACAGGGTTTGCCAAAACCGGAGCGATCGGCTGGAAACCAGATTGGATGGCCGGCCCCAAAGAGGCGCCCTGGTGGTTCTGGCTTCAGAATTTTGGCCTGTTCCTGCCAGCCTGTATCGGACTTCTGATCTACCTGTTGATCCCCGCTAAACCATTCACACGTGACGCCAAACAAAAATTACGACTACTATTCTTTCCGGCAGCCGTGGTTTTCGCTGCCTGTTCCGTCATCAAATTTGCGCCATGGGAATGGGACAACACAAAGCTCTTTTTCTGGGCCTACCTTGTGATGATGTTCTGCCTGTGGGAGGGGTTCATTGTGAAGTGGCACGTCCTCTTGCGTGCACCAGTCATTTTTGGACTTTTTTTTTCCGGCTTTGTTAGTCTTGTGGGCGGCGTCTGTTCAAACCCGGAAGGTTTTGGTATCGGCCTTGAAAGTGAATGGAATCAGGTGGCAGATGCGACCCGCGCCTTCCCTCCGGCTGCGGTATTTGCCACCTACCCAACATATAATCATCCGGTGTTGGTAACCGGGCACCGAGTTGTCATGGGTTTTCCCGGGCATTTGTGGAGCCACGGACTTAACTATCGTCCGGTCGAAGTCAAACTTGTCTCCTTGATGAATTCAGACACCGGGTGGGAACAAACCGCTAAAGAACTCGGCGTCGATTACCTTTTTTGGGGACCACTCGAGGAAACCAACTATCCGGGCTCTGCAAAAGAATGGGAAGAACGCTGCCGGTTAGTTGCCGCCGGCCCCTGGGGCCGTATCTACGACCTCCATGGTGCACCATTAAGCAGTCAGCAAAGCAAATAGCCTGCATCGCTCAGAAATCTTTAGAGATTTTTGAGCGATGCAGGCTGTGGCAGCGCAATCTCCGGCTAAAGCCGGTAAATTCCGCTGCTTTTTGGAGAAAAGAGTTCAACGGTTTGTTTCGGATCTTTAATTTTAAAACATGCTCTTAAACAGACGCGCAGCGTCTGTTTAAGAGCCTTCTAGCCCGCAATGAGCTCGTCGATTCTCCCAGCGCGTGGTTTTTGCGGGCTAGATCGCCTTCTGTCCAGGCCCCAAATCCAACCGGCCCTTGGGAAACAAAACGAGCTGTTTCAAATCCGCCTTCTGACTGACATAGAAGGGAATCCCGTAGCCGCCGGATACATGGTCACGACCGGTGAATACCAGGAGCTTCAGCTTTGGATTACGACGTTTGAACTCCAGAATCCTGTCGGCCATCGTCTCGTCCCACGCATTTTGCGCATCAAAATAACGTCGTCGATCCGTTTCGTTGACTCCCGGGTGCTCCCCCATCATGGCAACGAAATTTTTGTATCCTCCTTCATCCGCGGCGAACCCGGACGGCAACATCGCCGTCTCCTCTGCCGTCAACGGCTCTCCGCGCGCGATCTTTCGAGCCAGATCATCCGGTGCGTTCAGTGCAACGTTTCGAATGTTTGCTTTGTTCGTCGTTCGCAGAATCTGCTCGTAGACCGGTGAATAAATTCCCCAGCGCTTTTGAAAGCCGG
>JAFAJU010000204.1 GCA_019236035.1 Verrucomicrobiota bacterium
CTCCCGGTACTCCTGCTCATTGAGCAACTGCGCCTTTTGCAGCTGGGTCTGGCCAGGGTCGATGACGATGTAATCCTCGTAGTAAATGACCCGCTCCAGTTGCCGCGAACTCATATCCAGCATCAGACCGATTCGGGAAGGCATGCACTTGTAAAACCAGATATGCGACACCGGCACTGCAAGTTCGATGTGCCCCATCCGTTCGCGGCGCACCCGCGACAATGTCACCTCCACTCCGCACCGGTCACAAATCACACCCTTGTGCTTAATGCGTTTGTACTTGCCACAAGAACACTCCCAGTCACGGGTCGGACCGAAGATTCGCTCGCAGAATAGTCCTCCCTTTTCAGGTTTGAATGTGCGGTAATTAATCGTTTCCGGGTTTTTTACCTCGCCCTTGCTCCAGGAGCGAATCGCGTCATGCGATGCGACGCTGATTGCTACTTGGTCAAAACCGACCGAGCGCTCCTCTCCAAAAATCTCGCGAAGATTTGTTTCGTTCATAGTTGCCACGGATGAGTGGTTGACTGATTAAAATTGTAAGCTTTGACGCGATCGAGTTACGTTGACCGGGAGATAACCCCGCCATGGTCGGATTGCGCCGTTATTTCATCCAGCTGTGCGAGCTGCATCGAGAGCGGAGTCGCCAAATACCTGTGTGCGACCGCCGACCTTAACATCCAGCCCTAGGCTTTGCATTTCCTTGATCAAGACATTGAACGATTCGGGTGTACCGGCCTCCAACGAATTGTCGCCCTTCACGATCGATTCATAGATCCGGGTTCGCCCCTGCACATCGTCCGACTTTACAGTGAGCAGCTCCTGGAGGGTGTAAGCCGCCCCGTAAGCCTCCAGCGCCCAGACCTCCATTTCCCCGAATCGCTGCCCACCATACTGAGCCTTCCCACCCAGCGGCTGCTGTGTCACCAGTGAGTACGGTCCAACTGCGCGGGCATGGATCTTGTCAGCCACCAGATGGCCAAGCTTCAACATGTAAATGTATCCAACTACGACATTTTGATCGAACGGATCGCCAGTGCGACCATCGTATAACCTCGATTTTCCTGTCTCGGTCACCCAGGTAAATCCATCGACTTTTTTCGCTTCGGTCAGGTACTTCCGAATTTCCGGCTCTTCAATCCCGTCGAAGACCGGCGTCGCAACCTTGAAGCCGAGGGCCTTCGCCGCCACCCCGAGATGAGTTTCCAGCACTTGACCGACATTCATCCGGCTTGGCACACCGAGCGGGTTCAACACTATCTCGACCGGAGTGCCATCGTGCAGGAACGGCATATCTTCTTCCGGAACAATCTTAGCAACGACCCCTTTATTTCCATGACGTCCCGCCATCTTATCGCCAACACTCAACTTGCGTTTGCTCGCGATATAGACTTTCACTTGCTTGATGATGCCCGGATCGATGTCGTCACCGCTCTCTATCCGATCGAGTGAGCGTTCCTTTTCGAGATCCAACTCGGCAAATTTGTGTTCGAACGAACTAATTATCTCCCGAATCTTGTTCCGAATCGGGCTCGGATCGATGTCAACGTGATCGTAGACACCGGCCAGCTTGCGCAACAGCGTCTTGGTAATTTTCCGATTAGCCGGAATAATGATCTCACCTGTCTCAGCGTTGACTACGTCGAGTGGAATTTTTTCCCCCAGCAGAATGTTCGATAACGCCTCCGTCAGCTCTTCGTGCAGTTCGTCTTTCTTCCTTTTGTATTCTTCCCCGATCTGCTTGGCCTGACGTTTTGTCTCGGCTGGGGTAAGTTTCTGCTTGGCGACTTCCTTGCGCGAAGAGACTTTAACGTCCATCACGATTCCGTAGGTACCAGACGGAACTGTCAGCGAAGTATCCTTCACGTCGGCCGCCTTTTCCCCGAAGATCGCGCGCAGCAGTCGTTCTTCCGGGGCAAGCTCCGTCTCGCTCTTCGGCGTGATTTTGCCGACCAGAATATCACCCGGCTTCACTTCGGCGCCCACACGAATGACTCCGTCCGGTCCGAGATTCCTCAACGCTTCTTCACTCACATTCGGTATATCCCGAGTGATTTCCTCCGGACCCAGCTTGGTATCCCGGGCGCCAATCTCGAATTCATCGATGTGAATCGAAGTGTAGATATCTTCTTTCACTACTTTTTCCGAGATCAGAATCGCGTCCTCGAAGTTGTAACCGTTCCAAGGCATGAACGCCACCAGCACATTGCGGCCCAGCGCCAGCTCACCTGCTTCGGTGTTAGGCCCATCCGCGATGACCTGGCCGGCCGTGATTCGTTGACCCTTCCGAACAATCGGCTTCTGGTTAATACAAGTCCCGGCGTTCGAACGCATGAACTTGCGCAGCTCGTATACGTGCAGCCCTTCATCCGGCCTGCTCACCAGTTTCTTCTTCGGTTCCGGCGACTTGCCATCCCTGGTAGTGACAATCTGTTCCGCCGTAACCGAAACAACTACCCCGTCTGCCTCGGCGACACTGACCGCTTTGGAGTCGCGCGCCACTTTTCCTTCAAGCCCGGTTCCGACCAATGGTGACTCGGATCGTATCAGCGGCACTCCCTGTCGTTGCATGTTGGAGCCCATTAGCGCCCGGTTAGCATCGTCGTGTTCCAGGAAAGGGATCAATCCCGCCGCTACTGAAACCAACTGTTTCGGCGAGATATCCATGTAGTGAATCTTCGCTGGTTCCACTTCCAGAAAGTCACCTCGATAACGACAGGAAACTTTCTCGTCAGTGAAATTGCCCTGGCCATCGATCGGCGCATTGGCCTGAGCGACCAGGTAATTCTCTTCGCGGTCCGCGGTTAGGTAATCGATCTGCGTAGTTACGCGGCCCTTCTCCACCCGGCGATAAGGCGTCTCGATAAATCCGAATTCGTTAATCCGGGAAAAGGTGCTCATCGAGCTGATGAGTCCGATGTTCGGTCCTTCCGGCGTTTCGATCGGACATATACGGCCATAATGCGAAGGATGCACGTCGCGCACTTCGAAACCCGCACGGTCTCGGCTCAAACCACCCGGCCCCAGGGCAGACAAACGCCGCTTGTGGGTCAATTCCGCCAGGGGATTCGTCTGATCCATGAACTGGCTCAGCTGCGACCGGCCAAAAAAATCGCGAATCACCGCGCTAAGCGCCTTCGGGTTGATCAGCTTTTGCGGAGTCATCCCGTCGATGTTCACATCGAATAGCGTCATACGCTCTTTAACGAGTCGCTCGGTTCGCGCCAGACCCACCCGGCATTGGTTCGCCAGTAATTCCCCAACTGTGCGGACCCGACGGCTGCCAAGATGGTCGATGTCATCCAGGATCCCCTCACCCTTTCTCAGAGTAATGAGATACTTCATCGCCCCGATAAAATCCTCCCGCGTCAATGTTCGCTCTGCGAGATCAACTTCAATTCCGAGCTTTTGATTAATCTTGTACCGGCCAACACGCCCGAGATCGTATTTTTTCGGATCAAAAAACAATCTCTTCAATAGTCCCCGGGCATTCGCGACGGTCGGTGGGTCGCCAGGTCGCAATCTGCGGTAGATGTCCTTGAGCGCTTCTTCCTCGTCGTGGGCTGGATCTTTCTTAATCGACTTGATGATTGTATCGTCATCCTTGGCATCAACGACATCGACCTCGCTAATACCTAGAGTTATGATCTGCTGAACCGTTGCCTTTGTTAGTGGCTCAAATGCCCGCGCTACGGTGATCTCGCCATCGCGAACGTCCTGGATCAGGACTCGAGTGCTTAGTTCCTCTTCTTCGAGATCGTTTGTTAGCCGTAGCTTTTCGATGTTGTAAAAGATCTTGATGATATCGCCGTCGCCGCTGAAACCGATCGAGCGCAGAAAAGTGGTTGCTAAAAACTTCCGGCGACGTTTCCTGCGGTCGAGATAGATATAAAGGAGATCGTTTGTATCGAATTGGACTTCGAGCCAGGAACCACGATCGGGAATGATTCGGAAGCTGTAGAGCACTTTCCCGTTAAGGTGAACGGAAGATTCGAACGCTATGCCGGGCGACCGATGTAATTGGCTAACAACCACGCGTTCTGCACCGTTGATGACGAAAGTCCCCTGCGGCGTCATCAGCGGGATTTCACCCATGTAGACTTTCTCCTCTTTCGTCCCCTTGTCATCCCGAAGCTGGAAAGTCACGTGCAATGGCGCACTGAAGGTCTGTCCCTCCCGTTGGCACTCCAGTGCCGACATCTTCGGTTCACCGATGTCGTAGCTGACAAAGTCCAGCACAACCTTATCGTCGTAACTCTGGATCGGAAATACTTCCCTGAAGACAGCCTGCAACCCAACATTCTTTCGTTTACTCGGCGAGACATCCTTCTGCAGAAATTCCACATACGAATTGAGCTGCACCTCGATGAGATTGGGCGGCTCGATCGCTTCTTTGATCTTTCCGAAGTAAATACGCTCTGACATACGGTATCGTCTTTTCTAACCGAACGGTAAAGGTTTGCTGCCGAACCGCGGGCTACCGTTTCGATGATGAAGGTTTCGACAACAAAGGGGAACACAAATAGCCCCACCCGCGTGGCTTGTCAAATCTGCCACACTCATGGAGCCGCCGAATTGTTGTTTTTTGTAACTTGCGAGCGATATCTCGAGTTCCCCCGCGGTTAACGGAACAACATTATACACAGATGTAATCGCGCCGCAAGAAGTTTTATCCGACAGGGCGAGGCTTCGCCCAAGCCAGATGCGAGATGGATGGACGGGCCTTGAGCCCGTCCTTATCCCATCACTTGATTTCGACTTTCGCGCCGGCCGCTTCGATCTTCTTTTTGATCTCCTCAGCCTCTTGCTTCGTAACACCCTCCTTGACCGGCTTCGGAGCGCT
>JAFAJU010000082.1 GCA_019236035.1 Verrucomicrobiota bacterium
GCGAAAGAGATGCGCCGGGCGATTATGCGGGTCAAGCATCACAAAATTTCGACGGCCTCGCCACGTGTATTTGTCACCGGTGATCAGGTCTTCCACCTGGTATGGCTCCGAGCCATCAATATTAAAGGTTTCGATCGGGACGTAAGCAAAGCCGCTCTGAGTATTGAAGGGATCAAGATTCACCAGAACCAGAATGATATTGTCGAGAGCCTCGGTTGCTTTGGAGTAGAACAATATCTGTTCGTTTTCCACCGTGTGGAATCGCAGATTCTCATACTCACGCAGAGCTCGGTTGTGACGACGTATCAGGTTCAGCTTGGTGACATAATCCTTAATGTTACCCGGCGCATTCCAATCTCGCTCTTTGAACTGATACTTTTCGGAGTTTAGATATTCTTCTCTGCCCGGGACTGGAACATTTTCGCACAACTCAAATCCACTATAGATGCCGTAGACAGTAGTCAACGTGGCAGCCAGAACAGCTCGAATTAGAAATGCTGGGCGCCCGCCGGTCTGAAGAAAAAATGGCAAAATATCCGGTGTGTTTGTAAAAAAATTCCCGCGGAAGTAATACTTCATTTCTGTTTGTGTGAGTTCGGTGAGGTATTCCGTTAACTCCCACTTAGTATTCCGCCAGGTAAAGTAGGTATACGATTGGGTAAAGCCTCCTTTGGCCAACGCCTTCATCATCTTGGGACGAGTGAAGGCTTCAGCCAGGAAAATAACATCAGGGTAATCCCGCTGAACCTCCGCGATCATCCAATCCCAAAAGGCGTTCGGCTTGGTATGGGGATTGTCAACGCGGAATATCCGGACGCCATGCTGCACCCAGAATAGAATCACCTCCTTCATCTCTTCCCAGAGATTCACCCAGTCAGGGTTATAGAAGTTTAATGGATAGACATCTTCGTATTTCTTGGGAGGATTCTCGGCATATTTGATCGTTCCGTCGGGCCGATGAAAGAACCACTCGGGATGCTCTTTCACATAAGGATGATCCGGAGAGCAGTTGATCGCGAAATCGAGGGCGATTTCCATGCCTCTCGAACGAACCTGGCTGACCAGCCAGTCGAAGTCGTCAAGTGTCCCAAGCTCCGGTTCGACGGCTTTGTGGCCCCCAAATTGGCTGCCGATCGCGTACGGCACACCGGGATCTCCCGGCTCACTCGTGACCGAGTTATTTTTCCCCTTCCGCTTGGTAAACCCGATCGGATGAATCGGAGGAAAATAGATCACGTCGAACCCCATCGCTTTCGCATCGTCGATTCGGCCGAGGCAATCACGGAACTTCGATCCGGCGTTCGGCTTTCCTTCCGCCGAACGCGGAAAGAATTCGTACCACGCGGCGAACAGCGCCTCCGAACGGTCTACGACGACCGGAACATAGGGTTGAAACTCGGTCCTAAGTTCGAGGTCAGGCCACGCCGCCATCAATCCGCTCAATTCCGGGTTCTTGGCCAGTTGAGCGCCAAAGTGAGCATCGGCACTCTTAAGTTGTTTGGAAAAAGTAAGTAATCGCTCCTTGTCCTGTTTAAGTGTCGCGCGGTTCGCGGCCTTTTCCACCAGGATCGATGCCTCGTCCAGTTCCGTTCTTAGCTCGGTATTACCGGCACCGAACTTCTTTGCATATTCAATCTGCCACGACTTGAAATGGTCTTCCCACGCCTCAATCGTGAACTCATGGAGCGCGTTCTCGATGAAGTGACAGACACCCTCCCATCGATCATTCTCCGTCGGTCTCATCGGCGTCTGATGCCAGTCCGCCTGGCCAGCTTTTCGCCATTTCAGATTGGCAGACAGTTGGTCATGGCCCTCCTTGAAAACGTCCGCTGACACCTTCAGCTCTTGCCCTACCACCCTCTTGATCGGGTAACGCCCGCCGTCGAAAAACGGGTCGAGGTTTTCGATGACAACGGTTGGCAACCGTTCCAGAGTTAATTTTTTCGTGCTCACGCGAGTCCCTTCCTGGTTTGGGGTCTATCCGGAAGACCGGCTAAGAAATCTCCAAAGAACCTAAAGTCCTCCGCGGCGGAAGCAACTTCGATCAGCGTTTTTATCGCCGGCTTGATATGGCGCAGGAATTCGCGTTTTTCCTTTACGAGTCCGATCACTGCGTAGGCCCCGAGCGCCTGCATCAACCGTTGAATTCCGCAATCCAAGTAAACTGTTTTGAACTCGTCAAGTTTCCAACCCTCCCCGTTCCGCTCAAAATAATATTCCAAAAGATGAACCCGTTCTTGATCTGCGAGGTCGACGTAAGGGTCGAAGAACAGCGAGGCTAGGTCGTACTGTGCCAAGCCGGGGCGCATTCCCTGAAAATCAATCAGATAGGCTTGCTCGTCCCAAATGATAATATTCTGGGATTGAAAGTCGCGGTGCACCAGGACCCTTGGGTATGAGGCTAACCGCCTGGCAAGATTCACAAACGCAGCATGCTCGCGCAGCCGCTTTATTTCAGCAGCCGGCACTTGAAAATACCGTCCGAGGCAGTTTTCCAGGCAATAATTCTGTTCCCAACGATAAAGTGATTCGTCAAATCCGGATTGCAGGCGCAAATGCGCGCAAAGTGCCAACTCCGCCCTGTGCAAAACTATCACCTGATCGAGCACCGCCTCGTAGAAGCGACGTCGAACTGACCAGGACTCGGTCCGATAGTGCCAGAGATCTTCTTCGCCCAGATCTTGCATCCAGATCAAGCCTTGATCGTGATCATGGTAGTAGATTAGCGGCGCATTGACTCCTATTCCGTCCAAGAAATTTGCTATCGCAACGAATCGTTCGTTTTCGAACTTCTCGGGATTGTACTTCACTAGAATCAGCGAATAATCGACGCTGAATCGTACGCGATAGTATCGCCGGTCCGAGCCACCTTTATCGAGAGGCACTATTTCGACGTGAACATTTTTGTAGTGCGGAAAACGCTCACGCGTTTGATGGAGTAGACACTCTAGGGCACCGTCTCGCATACTATGAGGCTCAGGTGAAGTCGGTCTGCTCGTAAGTCCCGGGTTCGACCTTGACGCCGCCCACGATACAGGAGCGCAGCGTCGTGCTCCGGGAAATCAGTGAACCGGGAAGCAAAATCGAGCTCTCCAGAAGAACGTCAGCTTCGACGGCGCACCTTTGACCCACGTAAGAGCCATTTTCGATTCTGGCCTTGGGCGAGACCTGGGCGGAAGGCTCAACCTGCACCGGCCATTGAGGATCGCGGACATAGTCGGGCGACCAACACTCGTATAGGATGATCTGGTGTACGTTCAAGTATTCCGCTCTTGATCCAATGTTGAACCAACGATTTTCTTCCAGTGGCAAGCCTCCAATCCGGCCCCCCGATTTGAGCCATTCGACGATGATTGGGACGAAAGATATTTTCGTGGCCTCCGGTATCCGCCTGAATACTGACGAATTCCAGACTGAGATACCGGCAAAATCGTATTCTCCGGGCTCACCAGATTCGAGAGCTCCGAGCAGGTCAACGATCCGGCCGGACCTTCGGCACCAACTAATGCTCGCGGATAGTCCGGTCTTGCGAAGAGCTAAAGTTACGTCGTTCTCTTTCAAAAAATGTTCGTTGACCAAACGCTCGACGCGCAAGTCGGTCAAGATATCGCCGCTGTAAACAATAAAAACTTCGTCACCAATCTGGTGCTCGAGGTTTTTGATGCCTCCGCCCGTCTCTAGCAAGTTTGGCTCAAACACAAGTTCGAGACGCGCACCCTGGTAGCTTTTATTCGGAAATAGTGCAGAAAATTTTTCGGGTAAATGGTGAGTGTTGATCCAGAACTCTTCGATGCCGGCCTGGCGCAGATGGTCAATAGCGAAAGTGATGAGCGGCTTTCCAAAAATGGGCAGCAACGGTTTCGGCAACACGTTCGTGAGCGGGCGAAGCCGTGTCCCTAAGCCGGCACCGAGCACGAAAGCTTTACGAACGCTCGCCATCATTGACGAGTGGGAACGTACCGAGCGGAGAGGTCGAGTGTAAAGCGCGAAGGAGAACGCCGGGAACGTTCGCCCTTCGGCGTTCGACGTTCACCGTTCCCGGCATTCTTCGCCGTTCTCCGCCGTTCCCGGCGTTCCCGGCGTTCCCGGCGTTCCCTTTCCGGCGTTGTCATTGACTTCCGATCTCCAGCTGTTAAATGGGCGGGAACGCGATCAGTACGATGAAAGCTTTGTCATTAGTAGTTTCCTCCCTTGGTTTGGCAACCGGGCTCCTTGGCGCAGAATCGGCCGGACCGGTCATCACCGTCCGAAAGGGAACCTCGCTGCAAGTCGAAGTGCAAAACGTCAGCGGCGCCGCAGGCGGTGAGGCAACAAACGTTTTGAAAAATGATATTCAACTTTCTGGCGTGTTATCGCTTGGGGACGCGGGAACCGCCACCATCACACTTGGCGGGACGGCTTCCGCGAATGCTTTCAGCGGGCAAGCGACTGAAAAGACCGGCGGAGTTGTCCTGCACAAGGATTACACCGGAGAGACGCGTCGTTCCATCCATCAGTTTGTGAACGATTTAATAGAGACCCTGACAGGTCAAAAAGGCATCGCACTTTCGCGGGTAGCATTCGTGGCGGATCGAACCGGGCACAAAGAAATCTACATCTGCGACTACGACGGCGCGAAAGTAGTGCAGCTTACTCACGATAACGCAATCAGCGTAAGCCCCTCGTTGTCGGCCGACGGCCGCAGACTGGCGTACACCGGTTATCAAAGTGGTTATGCCGATATTTACCTGGTCGACCTGGGCAACGGAGCACGCAGTCGCATCATCAAGTTCCCGGGAACCAATTCCGGAGCCGCCTTCTCGCCGGACGGGAACCGCATCGCCTGCACTCTCAGCAAAGATGGAAACCCTGAGATCTATGTCACCGGGACCAATGGCGATTCGCCTTTCCGCCTGACGCGCACCCGCGGTGTGGAATCGTCGCCAACGTGGTCGCCGAATGGATCGGAGATCATCTACTCTTCCGATCAAAGAGGCAGCCCGCAACTCTATAGAATCTCAGCCGGGGGCGGTGCCGGTCGCTTGCTGGCAACCGGGTTCGGCTACAATACCCAGCCCAACTGGTCTCCCGATGGTCGGAAAGTGACCTTCAACGTCCGGAGTGGCGGGGGATTCCAGATCGCCATCTTGGATCTCGATTCCGGATCAGCCCATGTGGCTGTCAATGACGGACAGAGCCCCGTTTGGGGTGCTGATTCGCGACACATCATTTTTTCTCGAGGCACCGGTCTTTATATGTTTGATACTGTCACTGGTCGCGAAACCCGTCTGGTAGGGGATCTCGGACGAATATCCGAGCCGACCTGGTCCCGCTGAAAGAAGAGATATTTTGCCGATGAAAAAAATTGTCGCTCTGAGCTGCTTACTCGCTCTGTGCATGGCCGCCTGCCAAAAGCAACAAAAACAGGAATACGCCGGAGTGGAAGGCGATTATGTGAATGGCACACCACTCCCGCCGCGCCAGGAAGGTGTCTCATTTTTAAGCAACAATGTGGCCAAGGGTCAATTTCAACCGATCTACTTTGCGTTCGATAGTTTCGAGATCGCGCCTGATGAGGCGGGAAAACTTCAGCAGATCGGCAGCTTCATTAAAAGCGGTCGAAATAACGTTATTCTCGCCGGTTTCACCGATGAGAGGGGTACGCCCGAATACAATCGAGGCCTGGGTGAACGACGCGCGCAAGCCACTCGGAGCTATCTCCTTTCACTGGGAGTCTCGCCAGCCCGCATCCAGACGGTGAGTTTTGGACAAGAGATGCCTGTCGATCCTGGACACAGCGAATCTGCCTGGGCGAAAAACCGACGTGTCGAAACCGGTGTGGTCCGTTGAACGAGAGAACAAAACTGCGCGGCCACCTAGCCCGCAGAAATCAGCGATAGCCGAAGCCACGAGCTCATTGCGGGCTCGAAAGCGGAATCGTCCGGGCGTAGCCGGGGAATTCTGCTGCCTGAGCCTGCATCGCTCAAAAATCTCTAAGGATTTGTGAGCGATGCAGGCTTTCTCTGCTTACTTGGAGTTTTGATCCGCTATTTGCAGAGTAGAGGTTGAATGGACGACCAGAACTTGCCCGACGATGAAACGTTGGTTCGCCAGACTCAGGACGGCGACACTCGGGCCTTTGATCTCCTGTGGCAGAAGTACAGTCCGCGGATCTACGCGCTGATCTACAATATGACCGCCAATCATGACGATGCGAACGATCTGCTTCTAGAAATCTTTGCCAAAGCCTATCGGTCCATTAATGGATTCCGGGGAAAATCAAGTTTCTACACTTGGATTCACGCCATCGCGGTCAACATGACGATCAATTTCGTAAAAAAGCGTGGCCGTCGCTTTCAGATGAGTCTGGACGACTTGGACGCAAATGTGCAGAATGACAAGGAATTCATTGATTTAACGGCGCCGAATACGCCCATTCGTGAGGTAGATCTTGCAGAACTTCAACAGAGATTGAACGAAGCGATGATGAAGCTGTCTGTTGAGCATAGAGCAGTGGTCACGATGTTTGACATCCAAGGTATGCCTCATGCTGAGATCGCAAAAATTCTCGGAATCCCCGAGGCGACCGTGCGTTCGCGATTATTCTACGCACATCGGCAGTTGCAGAATTACCTCGAGGAGTTTAGAAAGAAATGATGCTCGACGAACAGCAGCTCCAAAAATTGCTTCGACTTAAACGGTTCGAGCAGCCACCCCCCGGATATTTTGACCGCGCCCTGAACGAGTTCCATCGGCGCCAGCGCGAGGAGTTATTGCGACGTTCGGCCATCCAGATCTGGTTTGAACGTTTTGCTTCGGGCGTCTGGAGTTTTCGGGTGCCGACCTACGCGTATGGGGCGGCATTCGCGGCTTTTGTGGCGGCTGCAACCATCATCGGGTCGGGAGCGTGGGCTCCTTTCACTCAGACAGTTGAGACCGCCTCCGAATTACCCGGTGTTGCGTCAACGCCCGGAGTCCGCGAAGTAGCCGGCAACAAGCTGGCGTTGAGCGGAAACCTCGACTGGTCAAAATTCTATCATTCGCCTGCGTCCCCTCGCGTCGTTCCGACGCTCCGACCTTCGCGAACGGCTCTTCCTCGTTATGTTCTCGACGGCAGACCCGTTAGCTACGAAGCTTCGTTCAGCTTTTAAAGGTAATGTTGGAGATTTCTGGCAGTAGGCTAATTCAGAGCACATACCGGGCAAACGCTCTGAAGGCTGGGATGGTGTTGTTGTTATTGGGAGCCTCAAGACTCCTTGCGCAGCAAGGCTTGAATTCTATCGCCTCGGAGGTAGAACGGGTTTTTGAGAGAGCGAAAAGTGCCGTGGTCCGTATTCAGGCAGAAGACGAGCATGGCAGACTCGCCGGCACAGGTTTCTTTATCGACCCGACAGGCACTATCATGACCGCGTATGCTGTCGGCGGAGAGTCCCAGGATATCATTGTGGAGTTCGGCCCGAACCGCTACCCAGCCGAGCGTCTGGTTGCTGATCCCCGGAGCGGTGTGGCTATCCTCCGAGTGACTGCGAATACCCCTTGGCTGCCCATTGGAGATTCAGATGAACTCAAGACAGCTTCACCAGTGGTAACGATTGGTTACCCGATGGATCTGTCGGCAACGCCCACATTTGGAATGATCGGGGGCTTTGACCTTAAGTACTTAAACCAGTATTTCAGCACGACGCTGATCAGGGCGAATATTGCTGCGCAACGAGGCGAAGCTGGCGCTCCCGTTCTGAATCTGAAGGGTGAAGTCGTCGGCATCTTAATCTTTCCGATCGACAACCGGACCGCTTGTTATGCACTCCCGATCAAGGCTGCCGAAAAGGTCCGAACGGACTATGTTCGGTTTGGGGACGTGAGACCGGGCTGGGTTGGAGTCAACGTGACTGAGACGGAGGAACCGGTGCATAACTCGACCGCCGTGATACAGAGCTTCGCTGAAGGATCGCCGGGTGCTGATTCAGGGTTGCAACCCGGCGACATCTTGTTGCGGATTGGCTCCCGCGAAGTTCACTCTCCGCCTGACGTCGTCAACGCCTCGTTTTTTCTGACCGCCGACCAGGATGTACCAATCACCGTTCTCCGGGATGGCAAAGAGGTCACCGTTACGGTCACAGCGGTCGATCACCCCACTTTTTTGCAACAAAAGCTGCCGCTCTTTGCTCCTGCGACCCGAGAAGATTCATTGCGGGCCAGGGGCAGCGACTAGAGCCTGCATCGCTCACAAATCTCTAAAGATTTGTGAGCGATGCAGGCTGTCCGTTTCCCAGCAAATTATCGCTTGCGGCGTCGTAAAATTAGCTTAAAAGTCGGCGATTTTGGCGGCTAAGTGCCAATGCAAAAGTTATTGGCTTTCTTTTTGCCTCCGTTTAAGGTGCGAAACTTACTCATGCCGAAAGTCGAGCCGATGCCAATGGAAATCTCCTTCGAGGCGGCGATGGAAAGATTAGAAAAGATCGTCGCAGAGATGGAATCTTCCAAATTGCCGCTCGAAGAGTTGCTAGTGCGTTATGAGGAAGGGATCCGGCTGGTGGGCGTGTGCAGTCAACAACTCGCCGGTGCGGAACAACGAATTGAAACCCTGAGTCGTAATGCCAATGGAAAGCCCCAGTCGGGGAACGCTGAGAGCGCTCAAGATTCGTTGAAGGACTCAAAGAACATCAAGAATGAAGAAATTAGACTCTTTTAAATCGCCGTCTGCAGGACGGATTCTGGATGCCATAAATTCGCCGTCAGATCTAAAGCGGCTTGAAGAAGGAAAGCTCCCTCAGCTCGCGCAGGAGATCCGAGAGGAACTCATCACAGTTCTTTCGCAAACAGGCGGTCATCTCGGGCCAAACCTTGGCGTGGTAGAGCTGACCATTGCGTTGCACCACGTTTTCAATACGCCGAAAGACAAACTGGTCTTTGATGTCAGCCACCAGGGATATGTCCATAAGCTTTTAACCGGACGACGAGCTCGCTTCAATACGATCCGGCAATACCAAGGCCTGAACGGATTCTTGCTTCGGACCGAAAGCGAACACGACTGTTATGGGGCCGGGCATGCCGGTACCGCACTCTCCGCGGCATTGGGGATGGCGGTCGCCCGCGATCGAAGAGGCGGCAAGGAAAATGTTGTAGTTGTCGCCGGGGACGCAGCGTTTACCTGCGGAACAAGTTACGAAGCGCTGAACAATGTAGCCGATAACACCAAACGGTTCATTGTCGTCCTGAACGACAACGAATGGTCAATCGCGAAAAATGTCGGAGCGATCGCCAACTATTTGAACAAGCTGGTCACCAGCGACACCTACAGCCACTTGCACGAAAAGGCTGCGAAGTTCGTCGAGATGATCGGCGGCAAGGTCGCTCAGCAATTGGCGCATAAGGTGGAAGAGGGCGTTAAACATCTCGTTCTGCCGAGCGTCGTCTTCGAGGATCTTGGTCTGCGCTACTACGGACCGATTGATGGACACGATATTCCGTTGCTGATTCAAACATTTGAATTCTTGAAAAGGCAGAACGAACCGGTATTGCTGCACATCATCACCCAGAAGGGAAAAGGCTATGCTCCGGCAATCGCCAAGCCGGACAAATTCCACGGCCTCGCAAAATTTAAACTTGAAACAGGTGAAACCGCGGCTGCGCCGACTCCTACCTACTCAGAGTTATTAGGTCAGACGCTGGCAAAGTTCGCAGATCAGAACAACAAGATCATGGCGATAACCGCTGCCATGCCGTCGGGCACCGGGCTGTTCCACTTTGCCGCAAAGCACCCGGAACAATACTTCGACGTTGGGATCGCAGAAGAACATGCTTCCCTGTTTGCCAGCGGTCTCGCGACAGAGGGATTTAAACCGTTCCTAACGATCTATTCGACGTTCATGCAGCGAGCTTATGACATGCTTATCCACGACATCGCGTTGCAGAACTTGAATGTCGCGCTTTGCATGGACCGAGCTGGCCTATCTGGTGACGATGGTCCGACTCACCATGGTCTTTTTGACATTGGGTATCTGCGGCACATACCCAACATGGTACACATGCAACCGAAGGACGAAGAGGAGTTTGTCGACATGCTGTGGACCATGGTGAATTATCATCACGGTCCAATCGCGATCCGATACCCGCGCGGCGCAGGCCCGGGCGCTAAACCGAAACCACAGCCTAAACTGCTGGAGATAGGCAAAGCCGAAGTCGTTCAACATGGTCGCGATGTCGCACTCTTCGGGCTGGGAAATATGTTCGCCATGGCCAAGGAGACTGCAGAAATTTTAGAATCCGAAGGCATTTCGGTTGCATTGATCAACCCTCGGTGGATCAAACCGATAGACACCGGCACGCTGGAGTTCTTTGCACGATGTGTCGATGTAATCTGTACGTTCGAAGATCACGTCCTCCACAATGGCTTTG
>JAFAJU010000206.1 GCA_019236035.1 Verrucomicrobiota bacterium
CTGCGGTAACAAGCTATAGCCAAGTCGATGCTCCAGCTTGCTCTGTCCGAGGCCGGCAAAAGCCAAAACCAGCGATTCTTTTCGACTCTTGCGAATGACTTCCGGAAAGCCCAAAGGAGCAAGCAAAAAGGGCTCTTTGGAACTATAGATTCGCCGACTATCGGTGATACGGTTTCATGGTAAGTGAAGCTAGAATACAAACGAAGCTTAGCAATTATACTAGTCAGCGTAGTGGCCTGCGTTCTACTAAGCGCCTTTTCGTTGAGCGAACCGTTGCACTACCGGCTGGCCAGCGACCCCACGCTGAAAGGAAAAGCCAAAGATGGCCAGTGCATGGACTACGCCATAGCTCTTGCTACCAAGCTGGCGGCTAACGGAATCCATGGCCACCTGATTTTCTACCGATGGCATATCCGGGATAGGGCAATCAATGGTAGCCACGTATTCGTAGTGTATCGCTTAAGTGACAGTAGCGAATGGATCGTGGACAATGAAATTCCACATCCACGACAAGTCCCGACAGACGCGAGCCCGATGCAACTTGTGTTCTTCTTAAGCGGCCAGCGATCGGCCCCGGTGGATATAGAGCTTCAGGACGCGCTGAATCACGTAAGTTACTTTTAATCGACGGTAGGGCGAGGCGAAGGGTAGGGCGAGGCTCCGTCCGAGCCGCAAACAGCGGCGAAGCCGAGTCAGATCATAGCCTAGGCTGTCCTCTGCCTCGGCTTCGCCGCCTCGCATCAGCTCTGGCTAAAACAATGGGTGAAATCGAGCTGTTTAGCGGTGGCTGCTACGACGGAGCGTAGCCCTCCAGCGCCAGCGGACTAAAATGGCTCCTCAATTTTCGGAATTTATGAGAGCTCTGACCAGGACCAGCTTGTCAAAGACACCCCCCTGGGTTTGCGGAGCCGGCGCAGTCATAAGCGTCGGGGGATCGGCTTGAACGGGGGTAGGCTCAGTCGGCGCGTGCACCGCACTCTTATCTTGAGCTTCGCCGGCGCTCGCATTGTAAGGAGTACCTAAATTGCTTGGTGCTGTCGGCTGTGGCCTGCCGGCGCTGTTCATCGGGCCAATCGGAGCGCTATAGTTGGCACGCCGGGCGAGTTCAGCTTGCTCCCGCAGGGCCAAATCCCTCCAATACTGATACATGAAATCCAGCGGCAAACGGCGCCGCGTGAGACGTCTCCGATAGCGTGAAAAACGCGGCCCCCATAAAGCAGACCGCGAACAACGAAAGTTTCATACGAGGCAGCCTCTCTTCTTTTTCTCTGCAAAAGAGGCAACTAATCCAATTTAACCAGCCCGCGTTCGCAAGCAATCGCGATGGCTTCCGTCCGACCGACCGCCTCCAGTTTTTTTAAGATCGCCTTTACATGGCTTTTCACCGTGTATTCGCTCAGATAGAGGATTTGCCCGATTTCTTTATTACTCCGCCCGACAGCCATTTGTTCGAGGACCTGAAGCTCCCGCCGTGAGAGTTGTGCATGCGCCATCGAGTCAGCCAGTTTCGCGGCGACGTCATGCGGAAGCGAAGATTTGCCGGCGAACACCTCTCGAATCGTGTCCCAAAGCTGGCGGGGCTCCGCTCCCTTAACCAGGTAACCTTTCACTCCTGCGGTTAGCGAGCGCCGAAGATCTTCTGATTTTTCGGAGGTCGTCAAGACGATGATCCGAGGCCGTGGTGTTCGCGACATGAGTTCGGTGACAACTTGAAGGCCGTCCCTCTTTGGCATCCGGAGGTCGAGGAGGAGGATGTCAGGCGAAAGTTGATCGTAGAGCTGACAAGCTTCCTCTCCGTCCCTGGCTTCACCCACAACCTGCATATCTTCTTGAAGCCCCAGGATGGTCGCTAATCCCTCGCGAACAATCGGATGGTCGTCCGCGATCAGTATCCGTATTTTTTTCATCGGGCTATCACAACTGAAATTGCACGGCTTCCGGTGGACCGCCAACTCGATAGCAAGCTCCGATGAGGCTCGTGAACGCGGACACCCAGACGCGCAGAAGCGCATCCATGCCGGAATATTGAACGTTCTTTTTGCGTAGTCGGATTTTGCTGTTCAATTGGTATTGAACTTCTTCAATCCAATATTGATGGGTGAGGCCGTTTTGCCAGATTTTTATCGGTCCTTGCAGCAATCGCTCCTCCTCCTTGCACAAAGCGCATCACGGCTCAAAGGAACCCAATATCGCTCCAAACAATCGAGTGTAACACGCCGGACGAAAGGCCAGAATGAGGCAAGCGCCAGAAGCTGTTCCCACGATTCAATCTTGGTCGAAGCGACGCGACCGAAAGAACGCGCTACTTGCGAAAGCGAGTTCTTTCGCAAAAGGGCATATCATTTCGACCGGAAAAATTGTGGAGGCGCTGGAAACCCTCATACAATCTGGGGATCGGGTTGCGTTAGAAGGGAATAATCAAAAACAGGCAGATTTTCTCTCTCGATCGCTAGCCAAGGTTGATGCCAAGAGGGTTCATGATATTCACCTGCTGATTTCCAGCATCAGCCGGCCCGAGCATTTAGACCTCTTTGAGACTGGAATTGCCCACCAGATCGATTTTTCCTACGCGGGCCCGCAAAGCTTGCGAGTCGCCCAACTCCTCGAGGACAAGAAGCTCAAAATTGGCGCCATCCACACCTATATCGAGCTTTATGCCCGCATGTTTGCGGATCTGATTCCGAATGTCGCCCTGGTTTGTGCAGAAAAGGGTGACCCGCAGGGCAATATCTATACGGGGCCAAATACGGAGGACACACCTACGATTGTTGAAGCAACGGCATTCAGCCAGGGACTCGTTATCGTTCAAGTCAATGAAATCGCTGACACGCTGCCGCGGGTGGATATTCCGGCTTCCTGGGTCGATTTCATTGTGCAGGCCGACAAGCCGTTTACGATTGAGCCGCTTTTCACTCGCGACCCGCGCCAGATTAATGAACT
>JAFAJU010000231.1 GCA_019236035.1 Verrucomicrobiota bacterium
ATTTCATAAGTGGCCTGTTCAGCCGAGAACTCATGGTGACACCGGCATATCGCCCCTGGTCGATGCATGGGGTAGCAGTTTGTTTCGAACTCATGATTAAAAACAGGCTCTTAAGCAGACGCCCAGCGTCTGTTCAAGAGCTTTCTAGCCCGCAATGAGCTCGTCGATTCTCCCAGCGCGTGATTTTTGCGGGCTAGGGTCTGAGACAGATCCCAGCGCAATGCCTCATAGGTCCCATAGGTCTTCATGAGACTTATGGGACGTATGCGGGCCCTCAGACCTTGCGCCCGAACTTTTTTTCCAGCTCGCCATATCCGATCTGGATCATCGTCGGCCTGCCGTGTGGACAACAATAGGGCAGATCACAGCTCATCAGATCGTTGAGTAATTTTTCGACCTCGGGCCGGCGCAAGTCGTCATTCGCTTTGATTGCGTGGCGGCAGACTGTCTTGGCGATTACATCTTCGCCCATTCGCAAACGCGAAGTCGTGGTCGTCATTGAGCGGAGCTCATCGACGAGTTGCCTGATAGCAACGCTCGGATCTTCGGTTCGGAAGAATTGCGGTATCCCATCGATCTTGAGAGTGGAATTACCAAACGGCTCCATCGCAAATCCCATCCTTTCGAGAGTCGGCGCGTTGGTCGTGATCCAGTCGTAATCTTTCGGAGCTACATTGACCGTAAGTGGAATGAGCAAGCGCTGCGTTGGAACGCCTTCCGATTCCATCTGATGCCGTAACTTTTCGAACAGGATTCGTTCATGAGCGGCGTGTTGGTCGACCAGGACCAGGCCTTCGCCATTTTCCATAAGGATATAGAGTTTGCCTAGGACACCCAGAATTTTGAACTCGTGGGTGGATTTGGGATGGAAGTTGGGAGCTTCAGCGGGAACCCCTGGTTGGTTAAAGTCGGGTGGCAAAGGAGCATCGAATGGCCCCGGAACGCCGGACGCCGGCGGTACGCCGATTTGCTCCGGAACATCGGACGCACGGGAGCGTGTTCCCAGCGAATTGAATTCTGCCCAGTCTCGTCTCAGGGCGAATTGTTCGCTGGGCGGAATTAGTGGCGGGGCCGAATCGGTCAGCGGTGCTCGCTGCGCCGGATCCGGCGCCCTGGTAGCCGACGCGGGCTTGTGGAATGCCTGACTCCAACGCCGCCGGTCCGTTTCGAGTGTCCTGCGGATTGTTTCCGCCACCGCGTTTCTGATTGCGTCCGGTTCCCTGAAGCGGACCTCTCGCTTTGCCGGGTGAACGTTCACGTCGACTGCTTCAGGGTCCATTTCCAGGAACAGAAAAGTGACCGGGTACTGGCCCTTCATAAGCGCCGTATGATAACCCTCACGCAGTCCGTGCTGGACCGTCACATTTTCCACGGCTCTACCATTCACAAAAAGGATCTGTTCCACTTTGGTCGAGCGGCTGACTCCCGGTCTGGCAACGAAACCTGAAATCGTTATTCCATCAGCGGGCTCAGGCTGAATTTCCAGCAACTGCTCGAACAACTCCGATCCACGGAGATCCTGGATCCGCTCTGCAAGCGTTCCGGCAGGCGGCGCCTGGAACACGATCCTCTGGTCGCGAATAGAAACGAAACCTACATTCGGGTGCCCAATCGCTTGGAGAGACAGTTGATGCTGGATATGACTGGCCTCGGTGTTTTCGCTCCGTAGAAACTTGCGGCGGGCCGGAAGATTGTAGAAAAGAGAACGCACCTCGATTTGTGTGCCAGGCGCTTCCCCAGAGGCCTTCACAGACTCTATCTTACCGCCATTGACGAGAATTTCGGTGCCTTCGAGCGCGTCCCGGGGTCGAGTCGACAAGCGAAAACGGGATATGCTCGCGATACTCGGCAGCGCTTCACCGCGAAAGCCCAGGGTCTGAATCCGCGCCAGATCCTGACCGGTTCGAATTTTGCTGGTCGCATGCCGCTCCAGGCTCAGCAAGGCGTCGTCTCGATCCATACCAATACCGTCATCGACGACCCGAATCACAGAGGCTCCGCCGCGCGCAATGGACACCTCGATCCGGCCGGCTCCGGCGTCAACGCTATTCTCGACCAGTTCTTTGACCACGGATGCGGGTCTCTCAATCACTTCTCCCGCGGCCACCTGACTAGCGACTTCGTCCGGCAATAGCGCGATTCGGCCCATAGGGAAAAAGTACAACGATCGAACACGATCGACAACGAACGTTAAGGATCCTCGGCTCTCCTGTTCTTCGTTCTCACGCGTTGACTTTACCCTGACGTGTCGCTTAATTGACTAGAGCAATGATTACAGTGACAGACTCTGCCTTCCGGCAACTCCATACCTTGATCGCGGAAAACCCTGAATATCGCGATAAAGGTCTGCGGATTTCTGTCGAAGCAGGTGGTTGTGCTGGCATGCAGTATGGTATGGAGTTTGACCACGCGAAGCAGGGAGATCATCGTATCCAGGAAGGCGAAGTTGAAGTGTTGATTGACGCTGACAGCGCAAGCTACCTTTCAGGGGCTACTGTTGATTTCATAG
>JAFAJU010000551.1 GCA_019236035.1 Verrucomicrobiota bacterium
TTTATCTCAAGCGTGGTTTCGACAAAATAGCTCAGGTGTATCTGCGGGATGCGCGCTCCTGTTACCTGCGCTGGGGAGCGCTCGGCAAGGTCAGGCAGCTCGATCAAGGCTACCCTCATTGGCTCGAGCCGGTCTCTGCGCAGATCCCCAGCAGCCTCAGCGCACAGGTTAATCAACTTGACCTGGTCACGGTGGTCAAAGCTTCACAGGCGGTTTCGGGCGAGATTGTGCTGGGGAAGCTGATCGAGACCCTGATGGTCATCGCGGTCGAGCACGCCGGCGCCGAGCGCGGTCTGCTGATCCTGCCGCGCAAGGATGATTATCAGATCGAAGCGGAAGCCGTCACGGTCCACGACAAGGTGGAGGTGGATCTCACGCCGGGGCCCGCCACGTCCTTAAAGCTGCCCATGTCGATTCTAAACTACGTGATCCGGACACGACAGAGCGTAATTCTGGACGACGCCCTGCTGCCCAATTTCTTCTCGGACGATACCAATATGCTCTGGCGACGTCCGAGATCGGTCTTGTGTGTCCCGCTGGTGAAGCAGACCGAGCTCATGGGGGTGCTCTACCTCGAAAACAGTTTAATCGCCCGCGCGTTCACGCCGGATCGATTGGTAGTGTTGGAACTGCTAGCCTCTCAGGCTGCCATTTCTTTAGATAATGCGCGATTGTATACCGACCTGGCGCAAGAGGCCAGCGTTCGTAAGAAAGCCGAAGAAGCGCTGCGTGCCAGTGAAGAGCGATGGCGTAGGCTGTTTGAGCACTCCTCCGTGGGGATCACGCTAAAAAACTCAGACCAACGGCTTGTGGAGACAAACCCGGCGTTTCAATCAATGCTCGGCTACACGCAGGAAGAGCTTAAAACCTTGACTCCCGTAGACATTACGTACGAGGACGACCGTGCGGTCACCGAGCTGATTTTAGCCGATCTCAAAGAGTCACGGCGACAAGCTCACCAAGTCGAGAAGCGCTTCCGGCGCAAAGATGGCAGTGTGCTGTGGGCGGATGTCAGCGCGTTCTTTGTTCCGGCCACGGAGAGCACGCCGGCGTTTTTCCCGGCGATCGTCGTGGATATCACCGAGCGCAAGCGGGCGGAAGCGAAACTTGCCCGGCTAAACCGGACTCTGCAGACGCTTAACGAGTGTAATCACGCGCTGGTCCACGCGACTGCGGAGGACGAACTGTTGCAATCCCTCTGCAGGATTCTCGTAGA
The DNA here is from genome assembly GCA_019236035.1 of Verrucomicrobiota bacterium. GTDB lineage: Bacteria > Verrucomicrobiota > Verrucomicrobiia > Chthoniobacterales > JAFAMB01 > JAFAMB01. The sequence goes on from JAFAJU010000551.1 coordinate 1,217, forward strand.
GGTCGGCGGGCTTCGGATGGCATGGGTCGGCTACCGCGAGCTCGACGAACAAAAGACGGTCCGGCCGATCGCCCAGGCCGGATACGAGGCCGGGTACCTGGAACGGGTCAACATTACCTGGGCGGATACCGAAAGGGGCAGAGGGCCGGCCGGCACGGCGATCCGGACGGGCAAACCGTTCTGGACTAGCGATAATCTGACCGACCCAAGTATGGCACCGTGGCGAGTTGACGCGCTTAAGCGCGGCTACGCTTCGTCCATTTCCCTTCCCTTATTGTCTCGCGGCGAAGCGTTCGGTGCGCTCACTCTTCACGCCGGGGAGCCCGATGCCTTTAATGAAAGCACGATCGAGCAGTACACGGATTTCGCAAATAACTTGGCCTATGGCGTAACGGCGATCCGTACGCGGGAAGAGAGCAAGCGGGCGGAAAGCGAAATCCGCCAGCTCAACGCGTCGCTTGAGAAACGTGTTGCCGAACGCACTTTCGAACTCGTGCAATCGAACGACCAGCTCAAACGAGCGGAGGAGAAGTTACGCAAGCGCAGCGAGCAAGTGCAGAAACACCATGACGTGCTGCTCGGACTGGCGCACGCCGACAAATCGGACCTCGTCGAAGCGCTGCAAACAATCTGTTCGGTATCAGCTGCAACGCTTGAGGTGGCCCGCGTCAGTTATTGGTTGTTGCAGGAAAATGTGTCCGCTATTGCCTGCGAAATCCTCTATTTGCTCCAGACAGGGAGCTTCGATGAGGAGTTTAAAGGCACCCGCCTGGGCTTCTCCGAGTGTCCGGCCTATTTTGCGGCTTTGACCGCCAAACGACCCATCGTGGCCGACAGCGTCCTAGAGCATCCGGCCACGAGCGGCCTGGCGGAAAATTACCTCAAGCAACATGGCATTTCCTCCCTGCTCGCCACGCCGGTGTGGCTGAGTGGAGAGATAGTCGGCGTGCTTTGTCACGAACATATCGGGACCGCTCGGCATTGGTCACCGGAGGAAATTGACTTTGTTTCCACGCTCGCGGCGACGATATCGCTCGCGCTGGAAGAATCGAATCGCGCACGCTCGGAACATCTCCTGCGCGAGAGCGAGGCGCGGCTGCGCGAGAGTGAACAGCGCTTTGGCGCGGCCTTTCGGGCCGGGGTGGCCCTGATTGGGATTTTGAGATTGAGCGATGAAAAGTTTATTGAGGTGAACGATGCGCTTGTTGAGTGGTATGGGTCGGACCGTGACGCAATTCTTGGTCATACCTCTCTGGAACTGGGTCTGTGGGTGAATGTCGAAGAGCGCAAGAGGTATTTTGACGGTCTTCGGCGCCACGGTACGCAACGCGATTTCGAGTGCCAGTTTCGTAAGCGGCGAGGAACCATTCATATGGTGCACCTCTCCGCCGACATTGTAGAAATCAATCGCGAACCGTGTGTTCTAGCCTTCGGCATGGATATCACGCAGCGCAAACAGGCTGAGACCGAGTTGCGCCGGACACTGGCCCGGGAGAAGGAGTTGGGGCAGTTGCGGAGCAATTTCGTGTCTATGGTGTCGCACGAGTTCCGCACGCCGCTTGGCATCATCCAGTCGTCGGCTGAAATCCTGGATGACTACCTCGACCAGTTAGACCCGGCGGAGCGCCAACTCCATCTCCAATCCATCTACAAAAACACGCGACGTATGTCCCTGCTGATGGAGGAAGTGCTCTTAATTGGGAGCCTCGATGCGGGTAAGATGGAATTCAAGCCGGCGCCGCTCGATCTGCCGGCATTCGTGCGAAAACTCGTGGACGAAGTCCTTTCGGCGAGCAGTCGGCGGTGCCCGATCAAATTGTCGATCAGCGAAATACCAGTCGAGATCCAGGCGGACGAACGCTTGCTGCGGCATATTTTCACAAATTTACTCACGAACGCGGTGAAGTATTCAGACGCCGGGGACCCAGTGCGGTTCGAAATCAGATGTGCCGAGGCAGAAATTGTTTTTACCATCCGCGACCAGGGGATCGGAATTCCAGAAGCCGACCGCGAGTGGCTCTTCAACGCCTTCCACCGCGGGCACAACGTAAATGATCGTCCAGGAACCGGCCTCGGTCTCGTGATTGTTAAGCGCTGCGTCGACCTGCACGGTGGCCAAATCAAAGTGGAGAGTGAAGTGGGTCAAGGCACCGTGATGACGGTGAGCCTGCCGATATCTGATGGTCCGTCTGGCTAGTGCCTGTTGCGAAATAGGCTGTCCTTTCGTGATCGTGCTCCTGCTCGTGCTCGTGCTCGAATAGACATTAAGCTTTAGGCCAAAACTTCGAGATGAGCCAATAGGCTCTTTTGCCGAGCACTCGGAGAAGACCCCATCGGCAAGGTCCCACAGATCGAGCACGAGCACGAATGGCAGGAAAATCCATTTCGCGACGGGGCTCTACCAAGCGGAATAAGGCAGAGCCAGCGCTCACAGGGAACGTTGTGCTCATAGTCTTCCTGGTGTTCGTAGTCCAGCCAAGGTCAACTTTTGGCCTACTGATTGTAGCATATACTTTTATTTTATGTTATGATATTTAAATGGAACCGATCTTTGATCACGAAAAACTCGACGTATATGGACTC
>JAFAJU010000170.1 GCA_019236035.1 Verrucomicrobiota bacterium
CGGGGCGTCCCGCCCGTGCATTGGCGCAGATCACGGGCGGGACGCCCGTGTTACGGCTTGGTTTGGCGGTATGATCGCAGGATTCGTTTCGATGTGTCGTCGGGGAACTGGGCCGAATATTTTTTGATCAGGTCGGCAAGTTCTCCGCCGCGTCCTAAGGAACGCAGCAGATCTGCCTGATGAAGTGCACAACGGAATTTTTCGGGCCGGTTTTTGTAGGCTCTGGCCGCCCGGTCAAATGTCTCGAGGGCCGCATCGTTGGCTCCTTCCCGCACTTCGACGAGCCCGGCAACTTCAAGAGCCGTCGGGTCGCCCGTTCCAAGCTTGTTCAGTTCCAGGATCAATGCAGGAGGATCGGTGCTCTTTCTTTCGAACGCTTCCAGGATAGCCTGCCAGGACGTGTTCCCCGATGTCTGATCCAAGCTGAACGGGCGGTACAAGGGATCGCCTACAATCGTGGTCATCCATGAAACGGCGCGCAAAGAGGCGTAGGCGCTCTCGGCAAACGTCAATCCGTTGACCAGCCGATCATAAAAAAGATCCAGCGTCGGCGTCAGTTGCAGGAATGGCTCATAGACGTTTCCCAGGGTCGCCGCGGCGCCGCGCCGGATGAGTGGCCCAACCCAAAATTTATCCGGCTGTCGGATCGTTGATCCGCTGAATGAATGGATATGAACTGCGATGGCTCCGGGGCGAAAATGAAAATGGGGATCGTTAAAAATTCCGGTCGCGTTTTGAGCGTACCAACCGAAATAAAGAATGGCGTCACTCATGGGATAACCGGATGGGAATAAGGCCTCACGCCGGTCAAGAATGGATGGTCGGCCGATCCGAAAAGATTCGTCAGCGATGTGAAACAACCATTCATCCCCGATTTTGTAATTTGGATCCTGCACGCCGCGAGCGTCGAGGTAGGTCCATCCCCACAAACCAGTGCGCTCTGCAGTGAGCGCATCATCGATCATTCGCCTCACATCACCGGCGCCTGGGCCATCCAGGCGGGCTACCAGCATCAAACGCGGGTCTGAATCTGGGTCTGTAATCGGCCTGAAACTCCTGAAGTAAGGGTTCTCCATTGGTCCCGAGATCTGGCGACGGAAATAACCGAGGGTAGCCAGTTCCGAATCCACCGCTTTTTGGTTCGATGCTCCAAAAGGGGTCGAGCGGTCCGGGTTGTCTCCAGGGTAACCCGCCTGGGACCGAATCTTCAAGGGAATGCCACGGATGAGAACAATATACCTGACCTTGTTGGCGGTGACCCTTGGTTCTCCGGTTTGATCGACGGTCCATAGTTGCGCTTCCTGTAAATGGTTCCGGAGCGGCTCGGCAATGGTGCGATCGTATTCATAGCGATCGATTTCTTCGTCATCGGAGCAGGGCAAGGCAATCAGGCGGTCTTTTGCAACGCCGCGTTTAACGGCATAGTACTCGGCAAGAGATTCGCTTTCGGAATAGTTCGGGTTAAAGACGACGAGGGTCGAGTTCGGCAGATCTTCTTCAGCTCCGAGAGCCGCGTGCGCGATGATCAGGCCGCACAGCAGACGGAGCAACCTCATAAGTCCAGTCGCAGACCGTCATACGCCAGAGAAATGTTACCGGGCAATTCCTTCTCGGTAGCGGCATGACCGAAATCATGGCTGAGATGAGTAAAGAAGGTTCGTCGAGGGCTCAATCGTTCGGCGAGAGCTACGCCTTCAGCGAAGCTCATATGAGTTGGGTGTGGTCGGCGGCATGGAGTACCAAGGATTAACGTCTCAACTCCTTCAAGACATTCAAGCCCCTCCGGGTACACGGTTTTGCAGTCGCTCAGGTAAGCGACCAGAGAACGGCCGTTCTGTCGGAAAAGGAAACCGAAAACATGAGCCCGGCCGTGCTCCACCGGGATCGGATGGATTTCCGTGTTGCCAAGCGAAAAGGCGCCATCGACCAAATGTGGTTCCGGATGGACGTATCCGGCGAAACGCGTCTCGCTGTTGAACGCATAGGAGAAGATTCTGTGCAGGTTTTGCAAGGTGTCCTTCGATGCATAAATGGGAATCCTCCCGCTATTGACCGAACCGAACCGTCGAAGGTCGTCGAAACCCATCACGTGATCCGCGTGCGAATGCGTATAGAGAACGGCGTCCACACGCTGAATATTCGCGCGCAGAGCCTGAATTCTGAACTCGGCGCCTGTATCGACTACCCAGGAGCAGTCGGCCGTTTGCACATAGATGGATGACCGCAGCCGCTGATCCCGGGGATCTTTCGACTGGCAGACCTCGCACGAACAACGAATTACCGGTACTCCCATGGATGTGCCAGTGCCCAGAAATGTGATCGCTAGCATCTATTGAAAAAAGACCGCGGCACCTTTACATAATCGCTTTGTGCCCGCAACGCTGCGATCGTTAAGAATACAGAACCTGGCTCTGGTCGAGTCATTGGAGTGGGAGGTGGCCGCCGGATTCAGTGTGGTGACCGGCGAAACCGGCGCCGGAAAATCGGTGATCCTCGGTGCCCTCAAACTCGTGCTGGGCGAGCGCGCGGATAAGTCGCTCATTCGCACCGGTGCTGATCAATGCTCGGTTGAAGCCCTGTTTGCATTGGAGGAAGTCGCTGAAATAGATCGGGTTCTCGGCGACCAAGGGATCGAGCCGTGCGAGGAGGGTCAACTTTTACTGAAACGGATTTTTTCGGTTTCCGGTGGCAACCGGCAATTCATAAACGGCTCTCAAACGACGCTCGGAGTTCTCAAACAAATTGGGGACGGACTGGTTGATCTGCATGGGCCGCATGATCACCAGTCGCTGCTTTCAAGAGAGCAACAATTGGTTTTGGTCGATGCATTCGGCGACAGCCGAGAACGGCTACGGCGGTACCAGGCAAGCTTTCAGGAAGTGAGCAGACTACGTGAGGAGCGCGAAAAAGTCCTGCAACAGACGGCCGACCAGAATCTGGACCTCTGGCGCCATCAACTCCGAGAGCTGGAAGCGGCTGACCTGAAACCTGGCGAAGTCCAGAATCTCCAAACTCGCTACCATGTGGCTGCCAATTCGCGACGACTTATGGAGATTTCGGGCTCGATTTTACAACAACTTTCAGAGGTAGAGCAATCGGTGCTTAGTCAGATGACTGATATCGCTCGCCAGTTGCGCGAACTCAATCGCCTGGACCAATCCACAGATGAACTTCTGCGGGCCCATGAAGCGGCGACTATTGAACTCGAAGAACTGGAACGCGGCATAGTTAAATATCAGACACGTCTTGAGATTAATCCGGAAGAACTGCAGCTGATGGAAGAACGACTCAATCTTTTGGAGTCGCTACAACGGAAACATCAGCGAGACGAAACCGGACTTATCGAGTTGATAGCCGACCTGAAGGCGCGCCTTGAGCTCCTGGATCATCGTGAAGAAATGCTTGCAGAGTTGGGCGTGCAACTAGCCCGCGAGTTGCGCCAGCTGACAGAGCTTGGCGGGCAGTTAACACAGGGTAGGGTGCGGGCTGCGAAAAGGCTGGCCAAGGATATCCGGGAGCATCTGAAAGATCTCGGATTCAACCAGGCGGCCTTCGAGATTCAGGTTGAACCGCTCAGCGAACCACGCTGTACTGGGTTCGAGACCGTAGAGTATTTATTCGCCCCTAACCCCGGTGAACCGCTGAAGCCTCTCAAGGCGATAGCGTCAAGCGGCGAAATTTCGCGGGTCATGCTGGCAGTCAAGACTGCGCTTGCGCAAGAAGACCTCGTAGGTCTTCTCGTGTTCGACGAGATCGACGCGAATGTCGGGGGTGAGATCGCGCATTCGATCGGAACCAAAATGCGTTCGCTGGGTGGAAATCGGCAGGTGCTTGCAATCACTCACATGCCACAGGTTGCGGCGGCCGCGAGCCGTCACTTTTACGTCAGCAAAGCGGTGGCCAATGGCCGGACGCGAACGTCGCTCACCGAGGTCGTGGGAGACAACCGGGTCGAGGAACTGGCGCGGATGTTAGGAGGCAAAACGAAATCGGCGCTGGAGCATGCGAAGGCGTTGCTGGGGGCCAGCGGCTAGCCTGCATCGCTGACAAATCTTCAGAGATTTGTCAGCGATGCAGGCTCGGGCAGCAGAATTCTCCGGCTACGCCGGACCATTCTGCTGCTCTTTGAAGAGAAGAGTTAAAAAACAGGTTGTTTCGAATCCGTAATCCAATTTGGGGACAGGTCAATTTTTCGTAGACCAGTGGGTTGGCGAACCGTCCCGGTTTGCTCGATCCGAACAGGTCAAAGCGGCGGAGCCGCAACCAAAGACGTCGAATCTGGGGACAGGTCAAATTTCGTATTTGGATCGCGCAGAAGTGGGTCCCACAGGCCCAAATGCCTATCGAATTGGGGGACAGGTCAATTTTTCGTGGACCCGCTAGGACGCGACGAAGCGCGTCCGTGCCGTTGCTGGCCATCGGCTTGTTTCTGAGTTGGGCGGCAACACCGGGCTGGACCGAGTTGATTCTGATGTATCCAAACCGCGTGGGCGGGGTCGCAGCGACATGCAGCGAAGCTTTCCGGCCATACAGTCCGGTGGTCGCAAACCTCACTGGAGTTTGCTATTGGTGGGGCTGGGTACCAACCTGCGGAATCACCGCCCTGCTGTCGGCGTCAGCGATCAATCAGTGGTATCTGCCATGGTTTCCGGTGCCGCTGCTGGCGTCGTGCATCGTGCTTCTTTTCACTTTGGTCAATCTCTGTGGCGTCAGGTGGGTTATGCGCCTGGCGATGCCGATTGCCACGGTATCGGCTCTGCTGGCATTTCTTTCGGCCTTAGTCCCGATTTTCAGCGGCAGCGTGGATTGGAAGCAGGCGTTCACGTTTCATCTGACTGTGCCCTTCGAAGGTTGGTTCGGCCAAGTCACCAGTGTCATGGCCGGGCTGTATCTGATCGGTTTTGCTGCACCGGCGTTTGAGCAGGCGGCCTGTCACGTTGGCGAAACAATCAACCCGAGCAGGAATGTGCCGCGCGCAAAGTTTGCCAGCGCGGGGATAGCGTCGTTGTATTTCATCGTTCTGCCGATCATCTGGCTGGGCACGCTGGGCCCGGAGCCTTTGGGCAAAGAGCTCGCGCTGGAGCTTGGCCCGACGTTTGCACCCTTGCTCGGGGGCGCAGCGAAAGCGGCGGCCATCTGGTTCATGATCTGCATCATGCTTCATGGCACGATCGCACCGCTTGCGGGCGCGGCTCGGACGCTGTCGCAACTTTCAGAAGATGGCCTGTTGCCGGAATTCATGGCCAAGCGCTCCAGCACGGATGCGCCATGGTCTCAACCCCGATCACGGCAGGCATGGCGATCGCGTTTTTGCTCATCGGCGACCCGGTGTGGCTCATTGCCGCGGCGAACCTTTACCTATCTCATCGGCATCGCGATGCCGCGCGTTTGCTGCGTGGTTACTCCGCCGGAATCATCCAGAATTCGCGAACGGGAGCAAAGCGGAGGTCAATACGGTGGCGGCGCGCCCCGGGTTCACATCATTGCGATGACTGCCAACGCCATGCAAGGCGACGCTGAAAAGTGTCTTGCCGTTGGGATGGACGATTATTTGAGCAAACCGGTGCGAGCGGACGAGCTTCAAGCGGCGCTGGAACGCTGGAAGCCTGCATCGCTCACAAATCTCTGAAGATTTGTGAGCGATGCAGGCTACGGCACCGGCCAGAGCAGGCGTTGGTACAAGGAAATGAGCGGATTGCCCCAGAAGCACCAGATGACCGCTCCCACTGCGAGATAGGGGCCAAACGGAATTTTCGAGGCTCGCTCCCGCTTTCCAAGCGCAATCGCCGCGAGGCCGAAAGCGGCTCCCACGAACGAACCGGCAGCAATCGTGAAAAGAATTCCCTGCCACCCGACAAATGTGCCAATGGCGGCGATGAGTTTAACGTCGCCCAGTCCCATCGCTTCCCGCGGAAACTCGGCGTAAGCAGTACGGCCGACGAGATGAGATACCTGGTCTAGAGGAATCGTTTCACCGCTGATAACTAAGCGGTCATGAAAAAACGTTAAATCAGTGTTCTGATAGTTGGCTCCATTGATCTCCGCTTCCTGGGCGCGGACAATCATGCGATCAGATTTGCGGAAAAAGTGTTCGTCCCACAGGAAGGACTCGCCATCGATCAGGATTCGTCGGTCCTCAGCCGGCGAAACTTCGAAACTGAATCTGGCCGGGGTGCTCCAATTCAATTTATACCGACCAAATGCCAGTTTTCCCAGTTCACTGACCAGGTAAAGAATCGCCGCCCCGAGGAAGGCGCCTAACAGTGATAAGCCAATGGCGAGCAGAGGTGACGACGTCTTGTGGAGACCCGGAGTCAAAAGGCTCAGTGCTAACCCGGCCGCAATTCCGCCTTTGCTCACGGCATCAGGGATGATCATAAACTCAAGGTCCACAAATGTTGCGACGACGAGTATCGAGAGGAAGACCCACACAGATAACAATGTTGGGAACGGCACTAGGAAAGCCGCCGTTGCAAATAACATCGCGCTAATCGTTTCCACGATTACATACCTCGGACTGATCCGCTCGTGGCAGTGCGTGCAACGCCGCCCGAGAAGAAACCAACTAAGAATCGGGATATTCTCTTTCCAAGGAATGGAATGCTTGCAAAACGGACAGAATGATCGGGCCGGGTTTCCGAGCGATATGCCCCGTGGGATGCGATAGATGCAGACGTTCAGGAAGGATCCGATGATAGCTCCGAAGAAAAACCCTGTGGCGATGAGGATGTGTAGCACCGTTATTGTTTGGCGAGGTCA
>JAFAJU010000286.1 GCA_019236035.1 Verrucomicrobiota bacterium
TTTGTAAGCTCTTCGTAGTGTAGAAAGAACACATTATTCTGCTCCAGAGCCGGGACGAGTGCTTCATTCCAAAGGCGGTACTCGTCATCGACCATCTTGCGCACCCGGACTGAAATCGCGGCCAGCTGCTCGCTTGGGGTCAATGCGTCGGGCTCGGGCGCACTCAAATTGCTAACGTGCTGCTGTTTCAACCCGGCAACACGTATTTCAAAAAACTCGTCAAGATTCGAGGCGACAATACAAAGAAACTTCACGCGCTCCAGTAAAGGATTCCAGGCGTCGGCCACTTCTTCCAAAACGCGTTCATTGAACTCTAACCAACTGAGTTCACGATTGATATAGAGCGACGGATCAGACAGGGACACAGAGTCGTTTTTCTCCATAAACTGGTTTCTGGAACGCTGTTTTCTGCGGATCTGCTTCTGCATCCTTAACCCCTGCAGAGTCACTGGGCTAGCCCTATTACTGCTATCTGCAAACGGCATGGCCCGTCAAGCGTCCAGCGGCTATCAACAGACCAGGATCTCGGGTAGTGCGAGGCTTTGACGCCGGTCGCGCGGGAGCGCGCCCCTACCGGCGCAAACCAGCAACCAGGACGTTAGTCGCGACGACTACCGGTCAAAAGAGGCAACAGGTAAAAGAGCAAGTAACCCAGCGAGGTCAGGAATGCGGCCACATACGTTAGAGCCGCAGCGTCAAGCACCTCGTTTACCGCTCGCATCTCGCCTTGGCCGCGAATGAAGCCCATATCAAGCAGCACCTTCTTGGCACGGTTTGACGCGTCAAACTCTACCGGAAGCGTAATCAGATTGAACAACATGATGACACCCCAGGCAATACACATGACCAGGAGCATCGGTCGAAATAGACCTGTCATGAAACCAACGATCGGTAGAAACGCGACGGCCATGTTTGCGTATCCGGCCAGACCAGCCGCCGCCATCCGCATGTTGAGCGGGGCATAGGCCATCTTATGCTGGATAGCGTGCCCGGTCTCGTGCGCCGCTACACCGACCGCCGCAGTCGAGTATCCGTGAAAGTTTGCCGAAGAAAGCACCAAGGTCTTGTTCAACGGGTCGTAGTGATCACCCAGCATCTGGTTGGACTCCATGATCTGAACGTCGTTAATACCCGACGCCGCCATGATCCGCGCGGCAACTTCGGCCCCGGTCATACCGGAGGACGCGGGGACCTCACTGTATTTGGAGTAGGCCGCTTTCACCCTCCACGTCGCCCACAGAGAAAGGGCAAAAGTTCCCAGGAAAAGGAATATGCTTAATGCAGTCATTCTTTAAACATGATACTCCTGTCTGGTTGGACATCAAAGGGATCCCGTGCTGCGCTTTTTTCTTTTCGAGTCCGGGAGCGGCTGGTTAATTTAGCGGGTTTATGGGGAATCTTTTTCAGGGATACATGCCGGAGACCTTTTTTGACGAGATGTTCGAACCTGCCGGCGACGTCCGTCCGCACTACCGAAGGTTGTTCGATCGTTTCGGTGATATGTCGTCCGAAGAATTTCAGAAAAAGCGAACGATCGCTGACAATGCTTTTCTCACCCAAGGCGTGACCTTCACCGTCTACAACGATCAAGAGGGCACAGAACGGATATTCCCGTTCGATTTGATTCCGCGCATCATTCCGCGCGCCGAATGGGATCACGTGGAACGCGGGCTTAGCCAACGCATCACGGCCTTGAACCTTTTCCTGCATGACATTTATCACGAACAAAAGATCGTGAGTGATGGCGTTATCCCGGCAGAGATCATTCGCAGCGCCGTCCATTTCCGACCGGAGTTCATGGGGTTCGATGTGCCGAAAGATATCTATATCCATATCTGCGGCACAGACTTGATCCGTGATCAGCAGGGAAACTATCTCGTGCTCGAGGATAACGGCCGCTGCCCTTCCGGTGTCTCATATTTATTGGAGAACAGGCAGGCGATGAAGAGGGTATTCCCGAACCTGTTCTCTCGGTACCTGGTTCGACCGGTGGACGCTTACTGCTTCGAACTCCTGAACATGCTCCGGTTCATCGCGCCAAACGGAAACCCCGAACCGAATGTCGTGCTGCTCACGCCTGGAATCTACAACTCGGCCTACTTCGAGCACTCTTTCCTCGCCAGAACCATGGGTATTGAGATCGTTGTAGGAGCCGATTTGGTGGTCCAGAACGGCGTTGTTTTTATGAAGACGACTCAAGGCTTAAAGAGGGTCGACGTGATCTATCGCAGAATCGACGACGACTTTCTCGATCCACAGGTATTCCGGAGCGATTCGGTCCTGGGTGTCCCAGGAATCGTAGACGCTTACCGGAGAGGCAATGTCAGTCTGGCCAACACGATCGGCACCGGCGTTGCGGATGATAAAGTCACGTATTACTTCGTGCCGAAAATGATTCGATACTACCTGGATCAGGATCCCATCCTGCCGAATGTCGAGACTTACCTTTCGCACTTTGACTCAGACCGCAAATATGTTCTCGAGAATTTGGATAAGTTGGTAGTGAAATCGGCAAACGAAAGCGGCGGCTATGGAATGCTCATGGGTCCGCAATCAACGAACGAACAACGGGCGGCTTTCCGGCGTGCGATTGAGAAGAATCCGCGCAACTATATTGCCCAACCGGTGATCCAGTTGTCTCGCTCTCCGTCCTTCTGCGACGATCACTTCGAAGGAAGGCACATCGACCTTCGCCCATACATCCTGTACGGAGAAAAAATCAGCATTCTTCCCGGTGGTTTAACGCGAGTTGCTCTCCGCAGAGGCTCTCTGGTCGTGAATTCCTCCCAGGGCGGCGGAAGCAAAGATACTTGGGTGCTCAATGAATAAAGGTTTTGAGTTTTGAGTTTTGAGT
>JAFAJU010000265.1 GCA_019236035.1 Verrucomicrobiota bacterium
CGGTGGGTATTCCGGCCACCGAGGCCTTTCTGGTAGTAGCGGGCCAGCTAACGGTAATGGTTCCAACCGGCGGCGCCCAGACCCGGCTCGAGCTGGTGGCGACCGGACAGCTCCTGGTGCTGCAAGAGATGTTAGCTGGCCTCTCGAGCCCTGTTCGGCTGGTGGCGGATCAGGATACCGACGTGCTCGTTATCCCGGCTGAGGTCCTGGTGGACACTATGGACCACAGCCGGGCCATTGCGCGCGACATTGGCGCCGTAGCTGAAGCGCGACGCCAAGCCCTCGTCGCACTGAATCGCGGATTGCGCGTCGTTGCTTGAAACGACATCCCGCAGGGAACCTTAGCCCGTTATCCCCGAAAATAGGACTGGCGGCGTGACTGTGAAACTGATATTTCGCTGAGGAATCATGCTAGCAGGTTTGCCAACAGTTCGGAACATCGCGTCGACGAAGCATAACCGTATAAGCTGGTTCCATCGATGGTCGATCACCTTTCTGCTGCTCTTTGTTACACCCGCCTTCGCGATCCTGCTGGCAGGTTGCGCTTCATACGGGCCATATCACGCGGATACTGCCGAGAACCCATTTAACTCCGTCCGAGGACCGAAGGACGGACGCTATAGAATGGCTTTTATTGAATTCGGTGATCTAGGTTCAGCTTTAGATAATACACAAATAAAGACCGCTCTCGAATTGATCCACCAAGCGGAACGCCCAGCTCTTTTCGTTTACATTCACGGCTGGCAAAATAGTGCCGAGTCGGGTGACGTCTGCCGGTTCGAACACTTCCTCGATACGATATCAAGGTTTCCCGAGGCCACGGGCGCAAAAGTGAATGTGATTGGTGTTTATATGGCTTGGCGCGGCCGCGACCTCATATTCCCTGGTCTGAACTTACTGACGTTCTATAGCCGCAAGGCCACGGCTGCAGGGATCGCATCTCAGGTCACCTGCCTGGCAACGCTCGACGAGCTCGCGTTGGCAGCTCGGGATCCAAGCAAGAAAGTACATAGTTGCATCCTCATCGGTCATTCTTTTGGTGGGCTGATACTTGGAAATACGATCACGCATTCCATTCTTGACGCTAGCGGTACCGGCACTCGCGTTACGAATCCATGGGACATGGCGGTGACATTTAATTCGGCCGATAGTTCCATCAGTACTCGACAGTTGATGAAACAACTAGACTACCTTTACAAGTATGACCCAGCCCGCCATGCTTACGTCAGCCGCAACCCAGGTGCGGGAAACGACACGGCCGTGCCTGAAAACCGACCGTTTCTGGTCTTCTTGCAATCCGAAAACGATTCAGCGACTGGGAAATTTTTTCCCATCGGCACCGGATTTTATAATATAGTAGGTCTGCGGTTTCACTGGCAAAAAGTATCGGTGCCCGGGCACCATGGAGAAAAAGTGTCTGAACAGGAATTTTATACCCATACACCGGGTAACAACCGCTATCTGGTCAATTATCAAGTAGTTCCGCTTGGAGAAGCCAGTCCGCCCCCTGGTCTAGAGGCGGCAGAGAACCGGGCATTCGAGGCCAATCTCTTACAGAATCATCCAGACTATTCTTTTTATACCAGCGAGCATAACGACGGTCACGAAGATCGTTTCTGCAAAAACGGTGAGTATAATCCGGATCAAGCCCTTACATCCACGGGACGAGAACACTGGCAACGTTGGCGGATTGTCTATACCGGCAATGCTCGCGTACCTTGTTGGATCGTGCGCGTACCAAAAGAGATAATTTGGGAACACGGTGGACTATGGAGCGACAACTCGGTTGCGCTGCTGGCCGCTCTCTTTCGTATCGAGTTTCCCTTGATCTCGGCGGGGAAGATGGCTCCTGTACCGTCAATCCGTGCTCCGAGCACTCCCGACCTGCACGAACGAAGCCTGCACGAGTTGCATCGTGGCCTCCTTCTTCCGTGCCATTCGCTTGATCGGACTAAAATCCCGGGGCGCCAGCTCGAATGCGATCTGAGAAATCAGGCGCATCTCCCGCGCCCAGAGCCTGCCAACGCAGAGGAAGGACATCCGCAAAGTGTTTGTCAGCGGCGATGCTCGAGGTTATATAAAAGTTCGGTATGTCGCGGAAGTTTCATCTGGGCGCGCCAGGCATCGTGGCTATGCTGTTGGCGATCACACGTTCTGTGCGGATGCGCGCGCTGTAACACGATTGGCCGGCACAAGAGAAGGTCGCTCATGGACGAACAGGCAACACAGAAACAATCTGTGCCCACGTTGGACACTTCCTCGCGACTCGCCTACGAACGCACGTATCTGGCCCATGAACGAACTCTGATGGCGTGGGTGCGAACGGCTCTATCGCTTATCTCGTTTGGGTTTGCTATCGCAAAGGTTTTTGAGTTCCTGCATGAGAAGGAGGGCAAGCGGGCACCGCTTCTCGGGGCTCGGGGTGTAGCCATCATAATGATTGTGACCGGACTGGCGGCTCTGGCATTGGCGACGATACAACATCAGCGGGCTTCAAAAGTATTGCATGAGCGCTGCCCTGGCCTGCCTCGTTCGCTGGCAGGGGTACTCGCGGCGTTGATCGCGTTGATGGGCATCCTCGCCTTGCTCAGCGCCATTTTGAGGCAGTAGAACGATGGCATCGGCCTTCGGACAATTCCCTAAAAGCGAATCCCGACCGTGACCTGGGCTCCGCGCAGTGAACCTTGAAAAATAAAGCTAGTGGTATCGTAATCGACATACAGATAGCGATAACCGACTTCAGAATAGATGTTACGGGTGATCTGGCAGCCTAAGGCGGCGTACGCCTGCCAGGTGATTTCCGAACCGACTCCGAATCCACCGATGTCCGCTTCTCCGGTCAGGTAGAGTGCTTTGGTCAAATTATACCGGCCCCGTAACCCAACGAACGGGTCAAACCAGTTTTCATAGAGTGAAAAACTCTTACTCAGCTCGCCAATGAGGAAATCAGCGACCCGACTCGAGAGCGCGCTCTTTAGCTGGTTAACTTGCGCTTGAGCATTTGTGCGGATGGCCGCGACGAGTGCCGATTCCTGGCTCTGAATCAGATCCTGGACCGCGTTGCGTATCTTGTCG
>JAFAJU010000325.1 GCA_019236035.1 Verrucomicrobiota bacterium
GCCAATTTGAATCGCGGGGATCTGTCCTCGTTGGACAAGGTAATAAACCGTGGGGAGAGGTATCCGTAAATATTCGGCTGTTTCTTTTACGGTGAGAAGATTGTGATTAGGAGTTTCGCTCACAGATGAAGCAGATAAAGAAGTTAAAAAGGCAATGTATGACTGTTATGAAAATAAGTCCAGCACTCAAGCGGTAGGGTCGCGCTCCCGCGCGACCGGGGTAGAACTAATCCAAGCGTGTTACGCGGGCAACCCCGGTCGCGCGGGAGCGCGACCCTACCGGCAGAATTGGCTTTCATTTTTCGGGAGGCGGGGGGATCAATAGCTAATCCCTACTATGCAAACCCGACCCGAAAAAGATTCCATGGGCATCATGGAGGTGCCCTCCGACGCGCTCTACGGCGCACAGACCCAGCGAGCCGTCCTGAACTTCCCGGTGAGCGGTTACCGGTTCGGTCGTCCGTTTATTCGTGCCCTCGGACTTATTAAATGGGCTGCGGCACAGGCAAATCGGGATCTGGGTCGACTCGACGAAGAGCGAACCCGGCTCATCGTGCAGGCAGCCGAGGAGGTCATTGAAGGGACTTTGGACAAGCATTTTCCCATCGATATTTTTCAAACCGGTTCGGGCACCAGCACGAACATGAACGCGAACGAGGTCATTGCCAATCGCGTGAGTCAGTTGGCCGGCAAGCCGATCGGTTCAAAGGATCCGGTCCATCCAAACGACCATGTCAATATGGGCCAGTCCAGCAACGATGTGATTCCGTCGGCCATCCACATCGCCGTGGGTGAATCGATCAGGAACGATCTGATGACGGCCCTTGAACACCTCCAGCACGGACTCGAAGCAAAAACGCTGGAGTTCTGGGACATCATTAAGATCGGCCGAACTCATCTGATGGACGCGACCCCGGTCCGGCTGGGGCAGGAGTTCAGCGGATATGCGAAACAGGTCGAACACGGTAAGCTGCGTGCCGGCAACGCCATAGCCGCCGTTGAAGAACTGGCTCTGGGTGGAACGGCGGTCGGCACCGGACTGAACAGCCACCCGGAGTTCTCAGGGCGGGTAATGGGATATCTCTGGAACCGCACGGGCGTAGCCTTTCGCGAAGCTCGCAATCATTTTGAGGCGCAAGGGGCCAAAGACGGCTTGGTGGAGGCGAGCGGCGAGCTGCGCACGATCGCGGTCAGCCTGTTCAAGATCGCTAATGACATTCGCTGGCTGGGCAGCGGTCCCCGTTGCGGCATTGGCGAGATTCAGCTTCCGGCGACTCAGCCGGGCAGTTCGATCATGCCAGGGAAGGTTAACCCTGTGATGTGCGAATCGGTCATGCAGGTTTCCGCCCAGGTTTTTGGCAACGACACGGCCGTTTGCTGGGGCGGAGCAAATGGGATTCTTGAACTGAATGTGATGATGCCGATGATGGCGCATAATATTCTCGAGAGCGTCCGCTTGCTGGCCAATGTGGTTCGAGCGTTCCAGGACAAGTGTGTGAACGGGATCACCGCGAACCGAGAGCGTTGTAACCAGTTGGTCGAATACAGCATGGCTATGGTGACCAGCCTGGCACCGATTATCGGATACGATCGCGCCGCTGAGATCGCCAAAGAGAGCGCTAAGACTGGCAAGACGGTTCGTGAGATCTGCCTGGAAAAAAGGATTCTACCGGAAACCGAGTTAACGCGTGCCTTGGACCCGGTCGAAATGACTAAGCCCGGCGGCGACGGCGCTGTTGGAGGCTAGCCCTGGGAAAATCACGCGGTGGGGGAATCCAGGACGCGACGAAGCGCGTCCCTACAGGACGATCCGGTAGGGCCAAGTTTCACCTTGGCCTTGTGGCGCTTTTAAACTCTTCTCTTGAAAGAGCAGCAGAATGGTCCGGCGTAGCCGGAGGATTCTGCTGCCTGAGCCTGCATAGCTCACAAATCTCTGAAGATTTGTGAGCTATGCAGGCTACCAGATCACAAAACTCAGTTCAATAGCCCGTTGAATCATCGCGATGTGCGCTTGAATTCTCGGGCCCAGCTCGTATTCGGAAGGGGTCTCCGCCGTTATCGTTCGTTCGCTGTGGTTGAACGCTAGATAAATCGCCTCGGCGATGAACGGGAATTTTTTCAGGTTAATTTTCCGGGCAATCCAACCTTGTTCAGCGCGACGACCTTCAATCGTCCGCCGGGCATCGATCGGTACATAATACCCGGCGGCAGCGAGCAGTTCCCGGCCGAGTGTCGAGCGCTTTTGGCGGACCTCGTACAGGTACACACCCTGCGCGTCGTAATCCTCGTGGAGACACATGGCTATCCGGAATCGGTAGTCTCGCATCAGCTCCTTTTGCGCTGTTATCTGCGGGATGTCGTCCAAATGGTAACAACGGTTCAAGTCGCGATTCTCAGAATCCGTTCTGCGATTGTGTACGAGGCCCCAAGGGTTTAAGCACGGGAAAATCATGACCGGAATTTCGCGCAGGATCGAGCTATGGAGTTCCGCCCACTGATAGAGTCCCTCGGTCGCAGCGGGTTCGTCACCATGTATCCCGGCAGATAAATAGATGCCGCCCGAGCTCTGCAGGGCGGGCGACCTGAAACAGAGCAGTTCAAATTCGTCAGCCGTGTTGTAAACTAGGCCATGCAATCGGGCCTTCCGAGCCAGCTGTAGCCATCGTTTACTCAGGAACCGGTAATCGTGGACTCGATGGCCTTGGAAGTCGAAGTTCATGCGGCTGCCAACTCCGTCAGTAAACGCTGGTGAATGCCCTCAAAGCCGCCATTGCTGAAGACAACAATCACATCGCCCGGTCTGGCCAACGGCTTCACGCGATGCAGGATGTCATTTACGCGCGGTTCGTAGAACGCCGGGATACCGGAGTCCTGGATGGATTGAACAACTCGCTCCGGATCCAAACGATCGCCGGCCGGCAATTGGTCCAGACGCGCAACCCCGGCCACGATCACGCCATCCGCAAGTTTCAATGCTTCCGGGAGCGCACTTTGAAAAATCGCGCGCCGCGTCGTGTTGGACCGTGGTTCGAAGATGGCCCAGATCTTACGTCCCGGATACCGATACCGCAACGCAAAGAGTGTCTCTCGGATCGCCGTCGGATGGTGGCCAAAATCATCGATCACCTTAATTCCGTTGGCCTCGCCGCGGACTTCCTGACGGCGGGCGACGCCGGTAAAGGTCGCTAGCGCGCGCTGAATGATTTCGACCGGGAGTCCGTAGGCAAGTCCGACCGCAACAGCCATGGCGGCGTTGCGGACATTAAATTCGCCAATCAAGGATAGGCTAAAGCGATGACCAGCCAGGGCGAACTCTGACCCGGCGCCGCTGTGGCGAACATCGGTGATTTGGTGAGTCGCCTTTTCATTGAAACCTACCGTGAATATTCGCGTCAGCGACCCGGCCACAACTTCTGCGCAGTTTGGGTCGTCCGCGTTAATAAAAATGTGCCCCGCGCTGGGCACAATGTTCACCAGACGCCGGAAGCTGAGTTTGATTTCATCGAGGTTGGCAAAGATGTCGGCGTGATCAAACTCGATGTTATTGATGATGACGGTCTCCGGAAGGTAATGAAGGAATTTGGAGCGCTTGTCGAAGAAAGCGGTGTCGTATTCGTCTCCCTCAAGGATGAAATAGTTGGAGTCACTGAAAGCCGCGCCTTGGCCCAAGTCTCTGGCGATGCCGCCAATCAAAAAACTCGGATCACAACCGGCTTCGCGGAACAGCCAGGTCACAAGCGAGGTGGTGGTCGTTTTGCCGTGTGTCCCCGAAACGACGATATTGGTTTTGCCTTGGAGAAAGAAATCCCTCAGCGTCTCCGGGAGCGAACGGTAAAGGAGCCTCCGGTTGAGCACGGCTTCCAGTTCGGGGTTCCCGCGACAAAGGGCATTTCCCACCACGACCAGGTCTATGTCCGCTGGGATGTTCTCCGGATTGTAGCCGCGCGAGATTTCAATTCCTTTCGCGGCCAGGAAAGTGGACATCGGGGGATAAACGTTATCGTCAGATCCAGTAACCTTGAAACCCAGCTCCCGGAGAGCTGCCGCCACAGCGCCCATGGCTGTTCCGCATACTCCAAGAAAATGAATGCTCTGAACTGGTTTTTGCATGAAAGGTCACTCCGGCCGTTAGAATTGGCTACTTTCAAATACCAAGGTGATCAGTTTCGCAAGCGAAGAAGTAAACGGTCATCGGGATTTAGGGTTGGTCCGTTGCTCCGGACACGCTCCCGCGCGTCCGGGCCGGGGCCTCGCGCAAAGTTACGCAAAGGCACGCAAAGGTCAGACCGATACAACAGGGTCGATTCGTTGAGCCATACGCGACCCATAAAAGCAACACGCGCCTCTGAAGAAACGAGTACCAGAACTGGATCTCAACCTTAGCGTACCTCCGCGTACCTTTGCGCGAGGCCCGGTCGCGTCCCCACGTGTTTGACGCCGGCCAAAAGAGGATTTACGATCGGTGCTACTCGCGTCCGTAGCTCAACTGGATAGAGCGTCGGCCTCCGGAGCCGAAGGTTGTGGGTTCGAGCCCCGCCGGACGCAAAGCTCTCAACCCCTTGGAGAAGCGCTTAAATAAAGGATCTGCAGGCGATTACTGCATCCCTCCGCTGGACTGCATAAAACGCAAGAAACGGATGGTTTTAAGAAAAGTGTTGTACTTTGTTGTACAACATGCAATTCTTGCGGAACATGAATTC
>JAFAJU010000609.1 GCA_019236035.1 Verrucomicrobiota bacterium
TGGTTGATTCAATTAGTTTCTGATTATCCGTTCAAATGCGGCCTTATACCTAGCGAGGCCGCGCCTCAGACCAGCGAGGGGTATCCGGCAGTTTGATAGCGCTAGGCGTGGCGCAGCGGGGTTCAGCGGCCTCGCTAATGGCGGGACCGAAATTTTGATGAGGGGCAAATGCCTTGGCGCGATTAGCATACTGCGTTTGCTTTTCACTGGCGCGTGCCTGCAGAGGTAACTCCAATTAAAATCGAATAGGTTCAGAAACCAGGTCCCGCCTTCAGAATCCTTGAAAGGCAAAACCATCGCAGGCTAAGGCATATACGCCGGAATAAAACTTGACTTGTCTGCAACACGTTTTGCCTTTCAAGGATTCTTGCCAAACTGCCGGCCGGTTCCCGACCCACTCTTTTCTCCGGCAAGGTGAAGAATGATATCGGTCTTGGAGATGCTGCCGATCAGCCGGTGGGAATTCAAATCATCCACCACGGGTAACCGCTCCGAGTTTGCTTCGGAGAATTTGTGTAAAGCCTCACTCATTCCCTGACGCGGTGATACGCAAGGAAAATCCTCGTTCATGATATCGGCGGCGATAACAACCGATTCAAGCTCGGGCCGGTCGAGGAAGGTTTTGACATCATGCAGGGAAACGGCCCCTAAGAGCCGCTTTTCCTTGTCAACGATGTAGATGTGTTGGAAACGATGTTGCACAAACGTCTCAGCAATCTGGGCAAAGGTAGCGCTCTTCGGTAGTGTGATCGGATCAAGGCGGACCAAATCCCGAATACTAACCTCAGCCAGTTGCTGGTTGAAGAAGGCGGCCCCCTTTCGTTCGAGTGATTCGCCATACATGAAGCGCCTCTCGAAAATGCCACTACAATAGTAGGCTACGACGCAATTCACCATCAGGAAGGGTGCAATCGCATAATCCAAGGTGAGCTCGAATCCCATCAAAATCGCCATCAGTGGTGCGCCGGTCGTGGCCGCGATAAAGGACCCCATCCCCACAATACCGTACATCGCCGGATCGGAACGCAGGTCCGGGGCGACATAGAGAACCGTTTGACCGTATAACATCCCGATTGCTGCCCCGACAAACAAGGTTGGGGTGAAAACTCCACCGACAACGCCCGATCCGAAGGCGGCCGCGGTGGCAACCAACTTCAGCAGCAGGATTGCGAGAATCTCGTCCCAAAACCAATTCTGATGAAACAGGGAACGAAGCAACCCCTGGCCGTTTCCGCACACGTCGGGGTTTAGTATGGCTAGCGCGCCGACAACCGCGCCGCCGACGGCAAGCTTGAGCGGTATCGGAATATCAACTTTAGAGAAAAGGCGTTCAGCCGTTCGTAGAAATCGCAGATAGGCTGGAGCGACGAATCCTAATACGACGCCGACACAGGATAGCGGTATCAATTCCCAACGCGTGTGCAGATTAAAGCCCGGCGATTTATACAGCGGCTCACCGCCATGCAGGACTTGCGAGACAAACGCTGCTACGACTGAGGCCAGGATTAAGGGGCCGAGTGATTCAACGACCACGGTACCCAAAATGATTTCAGCAACAAAAAAAGAGGCTGCGATTGGGGCGTTGTAGGCGCTGGCGATGCCGGCCGCGGCTCCGCATGCCACCAGATGCCGCCGTTGCGGGATTGGAAACCTCCGAAGTCTCCCAAGCAGCGAAGCCGCGAGTGAAGAGAGCTGAACGAGCGGACCTTCTCGACCGATCGAGGTCCCGGTACTGATCGAGAAGAGAGCGGACAAACTTTTGACGAGACTTGCGCGGACAGAAATTATGCCACTCCCGACCACGATGGCTTCCATGTAGTCTGTGGTCGTTTTCTGGCGGACGCTGGCGAAGAGCCGGTTCCCAAGCCAAAGAGTGAGGCCGGCAAGAAGCCCTCCCACAGTAGGCACAGCCAGTCTCTGCCACCAGGCAAGTTTAACGAAGGAGGTGATGATGCTCGATTCCGATCCAGTTGCCAGGTAGTGGATAAAGTCACTCGTTTTGCGAAAGCTCTCTGATGCAAGAGCGCCCAGTACACCGATCAAAGCGGCCCAGATAAGCGTAACCTGGCGCTCGCTCAACCGAAGACGCTCGACCACCCAGACCTTCAGTCTCAGCAGTCGGCGGAACAGCGGAGAAAGAGTCCGCTTCTGTTTGTTCTCCTCGGTCTTATCCATTCGACTGGGTTAAGGCCCATCGGCAAAGGCCGTGAGAAAACTCGGCAAATCTTCCGCTTTCACCAGTCGATCGATCACTTGATCCTCCCGCACGTGTCGAGCCAGAAACGAAATCATCTCAAGGTAATCCGCTCCGGCATTTTTCGGAACACCGATCAAAAAAATGAGTCGCACCAGCATGTCGCTGAAGCGTATCGCCTTCGGACAGGTGGCCACAACCATGACCAACGACGAGACGCTGTTTGTCCGCGCATGCGGAAACGCGATGCCCCCTGGAAACAACGGTGGATCGCTTTGCTGCCGATCAAATGTGGCGGCGGATAGCTCCGACAAGTCCTTGACTTGAGGGTGTCCCTGCAGCGCGCCAAGCATTTTAAGGATGGCTTCGCGGTCAGATTTCGCTTCTAGATTTCCGATGAAAATCGCGGCTCGCAGCTGCTCAACCGATTTTCGACTGATCACTAAAATAACCTCCGTATCTGTCTCCCTTCTTATACCAGATACGCGGCACTGGGAAAGGGAGTTTCACGGGATGAGGAGGCAAAATCTCGAAACGACGTACCGTAGCCTGCATCGCTCACAAATCTGCAGAGATTTGTAAGCGATGCAGGCTCAGGAATTCGCCAGCGCGTGATTAACTTGATCGACCACCGCCTCGAGCGGATTGCGCGCATCAATAATGATTGCGTCCTTCGGTTTCTCGAGCGTAGCGAACTGGCTTTCCAGCAATTCCTTTGGAAAAAAATGGGCGGAACGATGTTGCAAGCGGCTACGAATTGTCTCTGCATCTACATCAAGGTACACAAAAGTCAGCGGCGATACATGATCTCGCAATGTGCGGCGGTATGACTCCTTAAGCGCTGAGCAAGCCAGGATGACCGATTGGCCTTCGGCCAATCGATGTTGGAGCTCGTCGTGCAGTCGATGGAGCCAGGGCACTCGATCATCGTCATTGAGCGGGATCCCGTGCTTCATCTTTTCAATATTTGCCGGCGGATGGAAGTTGTCTGCGTCGAGAAAGGCCCAATGCAGGCTTGCCGCGAGCTTCTCTCCCACTGCGGTCTTCCCGGAACCGGCTACTCCCATAAGGATGACTGCCCGAGGATAGTCGCTTGGCATAAGGAATTAAATATACTGTTTAATCTCCGCCATGTTGGCCCGGCTGACGAACATCAGTAGCATCCCGTTCAGCAGCTCAAATTTAACGTGCCAACCGTTAAATTCCTGGAAGTCGCGACCGATATCGATTGAGTCGAAGGCGTCCTGGGCGATGACAAACACGTGGAGCAGCTCTTTGCTCGGTAAAAGAAAACAAGTTAAGGACAATATGTGGCCGTTCCACCGAAGCGTTTTGCATCCGGCTGTAGGAAGGCCAAGCAAAGCGGCGGGCGGCGAGGGGATGCATGGGGCCTGCATTTCAGCCAGATAATCCTGGGTGCGGGAGAAGCTGGCTGTCATCAGATCCAATTGCGGGGCTGGAACCGCTGCGAGCATCGACAGGTTTGCCTTTCGGTATTGGTCAACCAATTGGCGGCCGGAATTGCGTCGATTTAGCATTGGAACAACGACCACCGCGCTCAACGCAATCACGGCGGCTAAGGCGAGCAGGGGCCTGATCGAAAAGCGCCGCTCCGGCGGGCGATTTTCGATCCCGGCAAGAATCGCTGAGCGCAACGTGGCCGGGGGTTCAATCCCGGACAGCTTTTCCGCAATCATGGAGTCGAAGCCCCGCTGTTCCTTGAACCAAGCCCCCAACTCAGGATCGCGCGCAGCCTGTTCGAGTGCATCACGAAAGGCCGGGTCCTGGGCGTCTGCGCCGCTCGGCCGATAGGCGTTCAGCAGGAACTTCGCGGTTTGGTTCGTGATTTCAGTACGTGGCTTCTTCATCTCTATTCAAGGGAATGATTTTGTCGCTGTTTTCCGCAATGGCGGTGGCCAAAATTGCTTTCAGGTGCTCTTTACCTCTCGATAAACGGGACATCACGGTCCCGATCGGAATATCGAGGGTTTCCGCGATTTCCTTGTACGAGAGCTCGCTCAAGTAAAATAGCTCTACTGCCGTGCGGTAAGTGGGCTCAATTCGGTCTAGCGCGTCGATCACAGCCTTTGCATCCAGGGTCCGCAAGGCATCGGCAGAAATAGAAGGAGAATCATGGATCTCAGGCCGAAATTCGACGTGGGGGTGGTTCGTTTGCGTTCGGACGATACGGAGGAACTCACGCCGGAGCGTCGTAAAAAGCCAGCATTTGACCTTCGAAATATCGCGAATCTGATGAGACCGCTGGGCGAGAATAAAAAATGTTTGCTGCGTCAAATCACCAGCTTCTGCCTCGCTCTTGGTCAGGGAGAGTGCGAACCGGTACAGAGACGCGTAAAAGCGTCCGACAATTACCTCGAGATCTAATTCGCGAGCCACAAAAAATGTTGTTTACCATTTTTGAGAGATAAAAGACGCGGATTATTCCATTGGAACCGAAAGCTGGAGCTTTCTATAAGCTCCAAAAATCCGCGCTCAGCGTATAACTGTTTTGCCGCGATTGTGGCTTGATTGTTGCGCATAGTAGGTTGCAAACTAATACAAATTCTGTTTTTTTATACGAAGTGGGTGAAATTGTGATGGTCTGTTTAGCCGGCGGATCCTTGGCCGCGCTTGTCTGGTGCGTCTGGTCAGTAGCCTATTCCCCACTTACTCAACTTAAGTTGCAGTCGCGGAGAAAACGTTGGCAGTACGAAGTCGATCTGGATGGACTGTCGTACCGGATCCGCGGGACAACCGATAATCTATGTTGGGAAGCCAATTGGGACGGACATCTGCTTAATCCTGTCTTCGAACTAACTGCTTACGAAGGTTTGACCGCGGACCATTGGGTGTTTTTGCGGCTGCGGCGGGGTAGAGAGGTTTCGATTTCCACGCTCCTTGCCCACGCTTTCACCGGCCAGGTACAGCCCGCGTGGGTAATCGGCTTATCGCAGGCGAGAGAAGTCCAGACCAATCTGCCAGAGTTTGATCGAGAATTCCTGCTGGCCGCCGCCGGGCATGGCCAGGCCCTGCAGATAAGCATCTCCCCTGAGTATCTTGCTCGTCTGAAGAATCTGCCTAAGACGATTCTGGTAGGTTTGATGATTATTTGGGGGGAGGGCAAATTGCGCGTGCGGGTCGAGGGGTTTCGCGGCGGAGCCGGGTTCGCGCCGATCGAGCAGCTTTTGGAACTAGCGCGCCAGTCATTGCAACAGCTGCATTGCCCTGCCGAAAGGGAGAGTAGCGTGGAAACCCCCTCGACAACGGGGATGCGGTAAGAATTTGGCCCGCAATACTAACATGATGTCATCACGGTCCGCCGTTTTTGCCAATCCGGCCCGTACTGCGATCGGTACGTTCGGGGGAAGTCTCAAGGAGGTGCCGGCACCCGATCTCGGCGCGGCTGTGATTAAGGCCGCACTTGAACGTGCCGGACTCAAGCCCGATGAGGGCTGGCACACGGAGGATCTGGTCCAGGCGCTTCAAATCGGCCGTGATGTTCAAGATCAGTGGGCGCTTCGGTCGCAGCAGCGATTCGCTGCGGCTCACTCGATGCGTCGCGATGGACTCCAGCGTGGGATTGTTACCCTGTGCATCGGCGGAGGCCAAGGCATCGCTCTCGCCATCGAAATGATAACCTGATCTCTATGCCAAAATATATGAAAGCGAATTCCTCCTACAGCCCCCGTGAGTATTCAGGACCGGTGTTGGACGGCCCGGAAAGGGCTCCGAGCCGCGGAATGTTATATGCCGTTGGCTTCAAAAAGGAGGACTTCCAGAAATCAATCGTCGGCGTGGCCTCCACCTGGAGCATGGTGACTCCGTGCAACATGCATATCGACCAGTTAGCCAGGGAGGCGGCTAAAGGTATCGATGGAGCAGGCGGGAAGTCGATCATCTTCAACACAATCACGGTTTCGGACGGCATTTCGATGGGGACCGAAGGTATGAAATACTCTCTGGTCTCCCGGGAGGTGATCGCAGACTCGATTGAGACGGTTGCCGGTTGCGAGGGGTTCGATGGGTTGGTTGCGATCGGTGGTTGCGACAAAAACATGCCGGCCTGCCTGATTGCGCTGGCACGTTTGAACCGGCCGGCGGTCTTTGTTTATGGAGGAACAATCCTGCCGGGTTGTATCAACGATCGGAACCTGGACATCGTATCAATCTTTGAAGCGGTCGGCGCGCATTCGACGGGCAAGCTTTCGGATCAAGAACTGGAACAAGTGGAATCGTGTGCGATCCCAGGACCGGGTTCTTGTGGAGGAATGTACACAGCTAATACCATGGCCTCCGCGATCGAGGCCCTCGGGATGAGTTTACCCAATAGCTCCGCCCAGGCAGCGGTTTCCAAAGAAAAGCTGGCTGACTCGGCGTCTGCCGGCGCCGCCGTGCTGGATTTGATCAAACGAGGTATTCGCCCGTCAGACGTCATGACAAAGGAAGCTTTTGAGAACGCAATGACCGTCGTCATCGCGCTCGGCGGTTCTACCAATGCTGTTCTGCACCTTCTCGCGATGGCTCATGCCGCCGGCATCAAGCTGAAGCTGGATGATTGGACACGAATTGGAAAAAAGGTTCCGGTGTTGGCTGACCTCAAGCCGAGCGGCAAACATGTCATGTGGGAACTCGTTCAGATCGGCGGAATCATGCCGCTCATGAAGACGCTTCTGGAGGCAGGTCTCCTGCGTGGCGACTGCCTGACCGTGAGTGGTAAAACGCTGAAGGGAAATCTCACGGGTGTGAAACCGTACCCGAAGGGTCAGTCCATTATCCGGAGTTTCGCGGATCCGATCAAACCGGATAGCCATCTGGTCGTTCTCTATGGCAATTTGGCTCCGGAAGGAGCTGTGGCCAAGATCTCGGGCAAGGAAGGGCTCCGGTTTGAGGGAAAGGCGCGCGTATTTGAATCTGAAGAGAAAGCGCTCCGAGCTATCCTCGACGATAAAATCAAGAAAGGGGATGTGATCGTCATTCGCTATGAAGGTCCGAAAGGGGGGCCGGGAATGCGCGAGATGCTGGCTCCGACATCCGCGATCATGGGCAAAGGTCTAGGGAAAGATGTCGCTTTGATCACCGATGGAAGATTTTCTGGGGGCAGTCACGGATTTGTTATTGGGCATGTGACTCCAGAAGCGTTCACTGGTGGGCCGATAGCGATCGTCAAGAATGGTGATCCGATCGAAATTGATGGTGAGAAGAAGACGATCACGCTCAATATTTCAAAAACCGAGCTCGCGGCGCGCCTTAAGCAATGGAAACAGCCAAAGCCGCGGTACGCTAAGGGTGTACTGGCAAAGTACGCTGAGCAGGTTAGCCCAGCCTCGCTAGGTGCGGTCACAGATTAGCCGGTAGGGGCGCGCTCCCGCGCGACCGACGTCGCGCGTCTAAACACTGCGAACAGGGCCATTTGTGCGGGAAGGATGGTAGGGCGAGTCCCGCACCATTAGGTGTTGCCGGATTGGTCCTATATGTCTTATAAGTCGTATAGGTGTTATGTTTCATATGGTGCGGGAAGGGGCGAAGTCGGGAGCGTAGACCCTCTGGCGCCAGCACGCGGCTCACGGCAATTCCACCGGTCCGGGGTTCTGGGCCTTCATCGTTCGACAGTCCTTGATGAGAACGGTCGTAGCAGCCTTTGCGATGCGCTCCAGCCATTGGCGCGTCTCAATCCCTGCGAATCGAGTTGGAACTAGCTTCTCAAACAAGCCGCCATTTGCGTCAACCTCGAGCAGGCCCCAGCCAAGCGGGACTTCGCGCCGATCAACCAATTCGGGAGTCGTAACGAGATAGCGGAGGTTGCCAAGTCCGTATCGTGTGATCAGATCGAACTTTGTGTTTTCAAAGAGTTGGCGCTGAACTCGAACAATTTTCTGAATGGTTTGATTATAAGTTCGGTGATCGATTTTAGTGAAATCGAAGGTCGCCCATTCCGGGAACAGCGAATCCGATGTTCGCAGAGAAGGATAGTGAGGAGCCAGCAGGCGCTCAAGCTGTTCCCGGCGATCCTGAAGTGCGACCAAGTTTGTCTTAAGTTCGTGCTGGCGCCGGTTGTCCCGGAAAAGATCTGTCCGGCTCTGTTTGCACTCAAAAATAGCGACCATTGATTCGCCCTGTGTGCGGTCCACACGAACTCCCGCGACATCGATGCGGTACGACGAACGCGGAGCGCGAACCTCCATCGCGCAACAACGGAAACCCCGGTCATACGCCCAAAGGAAGGCTTGTTCCTTCAAGCGTCGATGTGTTTCCGACTCGCCGGTTCCTTGCCACATCGATTCACCTTGCAGCGGAACGACCCACGGGACTACGCCGAAGCCAGGCTCGCCGTGAGCGCTGCGAGAAGCGGCTTCATTGTTTCGACCGTCTCATCGCCCATGTTGGACACGCGGAACGTCTTCCCTTTGACTTTCCCATAACCGCCGTCGATTTGGAATCCGTGCTCCTCTCGGATTCGCTTGACGAAAGCCGCCACATCGATCTCCCGGTTGTTTCTGACGCACGTCAAAGTGACCGATCGATAGCCTTCTTGCGAAAAAAACTCGAATCCGTTGGCGTTCACCCATTCGTGCACCAGCCGGTTGGTCTGAGCGTGCCGTTCATACCTGTGCTCCAGTCCCTCGGCAAAAATTTCTCCCAGCTTCGATTGCAAAGCGTAGATGTGCGGGATGGCCGGAGTGCTTGGGGTCATAAATTCTTCGGCATTTTTCTTGAACTCAAGCAGATCAAAATAATAACCGCGGTCGCCAAGTTGGCTGGCGCGCTCAAAAGCTCGTTGCGAGGCCGAAAACAGGGACAAGCCCGGAGGCAGTGCCAGGGCCTTCTGGCTCCCTGTTAACATCAGGTCGATTCCAAGGTCGTCCATCGCGATCGGGAGCGCCGAAAACGAAGAGACTGTATCTACAATAAACATTACATCAGGGTACTTGCGTACTACTTGACTGATCTCCTTCAGCGGATTCAGCACTCCAGTCGAAGTTTCGTTGTGGATTAGCGTGATCGCATCAAACTGTCCGGTCGCAAGCTGAGCGTTCACTTGGCCAGGGTCAATCGCCTTACCCCATTCCACTTGCAGCGGCTCAGCGCGTTTACCGCATCGCTTCGAAACATCAAGCCACTTATCGGAAAAGGCGCCGCACATGCAGTTGAGGACGCCCTTGTTCACCAGATTCCTGATCGCACCTTCCATGATGCCCCAAGCCGAAGAAGTCGATAAAAACACCGGTTGCTGAGTTTCAAAGAGTTTCTGGAGGCCCGGGTACACAGCTCGATACAGTGCTTTGAAATCCGAACTACGGTGGCCAATCATCGGCTGAGTCATTGCCGTTAAAGTCTTTGGCGATACTTCCACCGGCCCTGGAATGAATAGCTTGATTGTCTTAGTCATCAGTACCTTTGAATCTGGGAGGGCCATCGAGAAACTCAACTGAATATTGAGCGCGTTGGCGTACCAGAAGAGATCACACAGAGGTCGCAGAGGTCAGAGGAGGTCACAAAGGTTTTTAGAGGTAGGCTGAGAGCACCTCACGCACATTGGAGAAATCTGGCGCATCCAGAAAATCCGACGAAACCGTTTTTTCTCTGTTGGTTCCGCTCCGTGGTAGCAGCCACCGCTCAAGGGGTCCGCCCCGCCAGGACCAAGCGAACCTCTAAAACCTCTGTGACCTCTTCTGACCTTTGTGCCCTCTGTGTGATCTCTTCTACCCCGACACGCCGATATGCCCCTACTCCTGCCACAAAAAGTGTTCCAAGCGAAGGCGTGTAAGCCGTTCTTTCGCTTCCTCGGAACGAGCACCGCGGGTGTTCGCCAATTTTTCGTAAATTGCAGCAGCTGAACTCCATGAGCGGCGATCTTCGAGGATTTGCGCCGAATCGAAACCCGCCCGGAAAAACCAAAGTTGGTCACCGCCGCCGCCTTCGACGGCTAGAACATCATAGTAGGTCGACAAGGCGTCATCCATCTTTCCCAGTTTTTCAAAGCATTTTCCTTTTTGATAGATGGCCTGTTGTTTCCATTCTATGGGTAAACCGTCGCTGGAGATGAGCATGTCAAACGTTTTGACTGCTTGTTCGTACAACTTCGGTTCATTCGCAGCCAGGGTAAACAGCGCCTTGCCCTTTTCATCGAGGGCCTGATAGCGAATGTCTGCGGGCGGAGTCTGAGTCAGCAGATCGTCGAGCAATACGATTGCTTCCTTTTCTTGTTTCGTCTGACGCATCGTCGTCGCTTGTTCGAGGCGGGCCTGAAATCTCAGCGGGCCGCCCAGTTTGTACACCTCTTCGAATAGCGATATCGCACGATCTACCGAAGCGGAGTTGAGGCTCTTCCGAGCCGCTTCCGCCGCTAGGAAAAGGGCGCTCTCTACCAGTGGCGAGTCGGGAGAGTCCTCTCCGACCAACTCGAATTGCGTCTGCGCATTCGGAAAATCATTTTCCTTGAAATAGAGTTCACCAAGCTTCAACCGCACCTCGGCTTTGGAAGGTGAGTCCGGATACTTCTGAAGGTACTCCTGTGCCAGCGTTTGCACCGCCCGGATATTTTGGGAAGGGTCATCGGCTGCCGCAAAAAACTTCAACCGGTCCGCTTGCTCATCGAGGACCTGATCGCTGCTGGAGATTTCACGGAGCGCCTGGCGTGTGCCGTTCAAATTGTGCGGTCGCTCCATCATGCGAATTTCCGCCTGCATCAGCCGGGCTTGGACTGCCTGCGGATAGCTCGGAAATTCCTGCAATAGCGTTTCAAGCGTTTCGTCAGCTGAGCCGTTTCCGGATTTCGCCTGAAACAA
>JAFAJU010000343.1 GCA_019236035.1 Verrucomicrobiota bacterium
CGCGCCCTCGCCCTACGAGCGATACCAATCGGCGCGGGTCAGCGGCAGACCGCTGCGCCCCTTATCAGGCTTGACCAGCAGGGTCTGATAAACATTTAACCATCCTGCAGAGAATCCATACGCTGATCCGGACAGGAACAGCCGCCACACGCGATAGGTGGGTTCGTCAATAACTTGCAGTATCTCGTCGTGATGAAGCTCCAGACGGCGCGCCCAATGGCGGAGAGTGAGCGTGTAATGTTCCCGCAGACTCTCCACGTCGCGCACTTCGAAACCGGCCTCTTCGGCGTAATGCAGAGTCCGGTTGATGGGCACCAACTCGCTATCCGGAAATACGTAGCGGGTCATAAAGGTCGGCGCAGCGGACTGCCGATCGATCTCAGGCCGGGCGATGCCGTGGTTGAGGAATACGCCACCTGGCCGTAGTAATTGCCACGCGCGCTGAAAGTAGAGCGGTAGCCGGCGTTCGCCGACGTGCTCGAACATGCCGACGCTGACCAGCTTATCAAAGGTGCCGGTTTCATTCAGATCGCGATAGTCGCACACCCGCACGCGGCAACGATTGAGTAGACCGGCCTCCGCGATGCGTTCGTTGGCCAGTTCAGCCTGGTTGCTGCTGAGCGTTATACCTAGAGCGTTGACGCCATAGTGCTGGGCGGCGTGGATAACCAGACCGCCCCAGCCGCAACCAATGTCGAGGAGATTTTCCCCGGGGCTCAGTCTCAGCTTGCGGCACAGATAGTCGATTTTGCGTGACTGTGCCGGGTCGAGGTCTTCGTCGGCAGCTTCAAAATAAGCGCACGAATAGGTCATCCGCCGGTCGAGCCAGAGTGCGTAAAAATCGTTCGACAGATTATAATGATAGGTCACGGCTTGGCGGTCGCGCTCGATCGAGTGAGGCTCGCCATGTAACCTTGCAGGCTGTCGCCCGTTCCGGCGCGGCGCGCCACTGGCGGACAAGCGGAGCAATTTCCAACCGACCCGCAGCACCGTTGAGGCGGGCCAGCGGCGGCCCATCAGGTGATAGGCGACCGGGACCGCCGCTTCCAGGCTCCCCTCGATATCAAGGTTATCGCAGATATATGCTTCGCAGGCTGGGAGACCTGTCGTTGTTTTCGCAAGCATACATCGCAAGGCGTCGGGATGCCTGAAGATCAGCCTGAATCGAGGCGAGCCGGTCTCAGCCGGCCACTGACTGCCGTCCCAAAAGCAGATGGCGAAATCGCGTGGACGATAATCGTGCAACAGCACCTTCAGGATAGCCAGTGCCTCCTTCGCCGCGCCATCCTCTCTGTAAACTTGTCTCGTCATCCTGTGGTGTCGCGGCCCGAAAAGCGGATCTCAGCGCTTCCTCGTTTTCGAGGATCGCGTGGGCTTGGGCTTCCCATATCTCACCGCGCCGGTCCGCCTGGGCTCGATCTTGCTGAGGCCGCTGCCGTTCTTCAGCTCCATGATCTGGTCGCGCAAAAGCGCTGCTCGCTCGTACTCAAGCCCGGCTGCGGCGATTTGCATCTCTTCCTCTAATTCCCTGAGCACTTCCGTGATGTTGAAGTCGCCGCCACCTTCCCTAATGACCGATTCTTCGATTTCCTTGCCTCTGAGAAGCGTGTGCAGACTCTCCTGAACGGCGCGCTTGACGCTGGTCGGGGTGACCCCATGGGCCTCATTATACGCGATTTGTTTGGCGCGCCGATATTCCGTAATGGCTATCAGCTTCTGAATGCTGTCGGTGTATGTATCGGCGAACAACACCACTTCTCCATTCACGTGGCGCGCGGCTCGCCCGGCGGTCTGGATGAGAGACGTCTGGCTGCGGAGAAATCCTTCCTTGTCGGCGTCGAGAATGCAAACCATGCTGACTTCCGGTAGATCGAGTCCTTCGCGCAAGAGGTTGATTCCGACAAGGACGTCGAATTCGCCCGCCCTAAGGGACCGAAGAATTTCCACACGTTCAATTGCATCGATTTCGCTGTGTAAGTAGCGCACTTTCAAGCCGACATCTCGCAAGTAATCGGTCAAATCCTCTGCGGTGCGTTTCGTCAGGGTGGTGATCAGGACGCGTTCGCCTTTTACGGTCCGTTGCCGGCAGAGTTCGATGGTCTCGTCAATCTGATGCTTGAGGGAACTGACGGTGATTTTTGGATCCAACAAACCGGTAGGGCGGATGATCTGCTGCGCAATCAGCCTGGCACCCGGCGTCTTTACATCCAGAGCGGCAGCCGAGCGACCGGTGAGCATCGGGACAAGAATTGGTTCGGTCTCCTCCTGACCGATTCGCGCTCGCGAGTGCGGGATGTACTTAGTATTGCCGACCACACTGTTTTGAACCTCAAATGCCGCAGGTGTCGCGCTGATGTACAAAATCTGGTCGATCATCTCCATGAACTCCTGGAAATTCAATGGCCGGTTATCCAATGCGCTTGGCAGGCGGAACCCGTACTCAACGAGCACGGTTTTTCTAGAGTAGTCCCCTTCGTACATCCCCCCGATTTGCGGAATGGTGGCATGCGACTCGTCGACGATCAGCAAAAACTCCTTTGGGAAAAAATCCAGCAGCGTATATGGACGCGAGCCTGCGGGGCGGCCGCTGAGGTGCCTGGAGTAGTTCTCAATGCCGCTGCAGAAGCCCATTTCCTGCATCATTTCCAGGTCGAACTCGGTGCGCATCTTGATCCGTTGCGCTTCAAGAAACTTGGCGTGCGCCTCGAACCATTTCACCCGATCATCGAGTTCTTCGCGAATCGCCTTGAGCGCGCGCTGCATCTTGTCATACGGGGTTACGAATTGCTTGGCCGGATAGAAGGTAAATCGGTCAAGCACCTCCGCAGCGTGACCCGTCAATGGATCGAACCGGGTGATCATATCGATTTCGTCACCGAAAAATTCGATCCGGATCGCTTCCTCATCGAAAGTTGCCGGATGGACTTCAACGACGTCGCCGCGGGCCCGGAATCTACCGCGAGTCAAGGCGACGTCGTTGCGCTCGTAGAGCATATCGACCAGCTTGGCGAGCAGGAGCTCGCGGGAGATTTGCTGCCCTTTGGCGACCACACAAACCATGTTTGCGTAGTCCTCCGGAGAACCCAGACCGTAGATGCAGGAGACGCTCGCGACAACGATGACGTCTTCTCGCGAAAGGAGCGAGCTAGTGGCAGAAAGACGAAGTCGCTCGATCTCCTCGTTGATGGACGAGTCCTTTTCAATGTAGGTATCTGTCCGCGGAATGTAAGCTTCGGGCTGGTAGTAGTCGAAGTAGCTGACGAAGTATTCGACTGCGTTGTTCGGGAAAAATTGTTTGAACTCGCTGTAGAGCTGGGCGGCCAGGGTCTTGTTGTGCGAAATCACCAACGTCGGTCTGTTGAGCGCAGCGAGGACGTTGGCGGCTGTAAAAGTTTTTCCAGAGCCGGTCACCCCAAGCAGTGTTTGGTGCCGGTTGCCGGCCTCGAGCGAACGGGTCAGTTGATCGATAGCCTGTTGCTGGTCACCGCGCGGATTGAACTGAGAGGAGAGTTCAAACGGCATTAGGGCAAGGAGTCAGGAGTTCAGGAGTTGCAGGAGTTCAGGAGTTGCAGGAGTTCAGGAGTCGTGTTGACTTGTGCCCCTGTTAGTTCAATCTGCGCGATATGCCAAAAACAGCAAAAACATTTAAGGATTTGATACCTGCTTCTCACTACTGACCTAGGATACGGAGCAACAGCGGACATGGAGATTCTGCTGGAAGAAGTATCCAAGCTTCTTGTTGCGTAC
>JAFAJU010000362.1 GCA_019236035.1 Verrucomicrobiota bacterium
AAGGCGCTCGTCCCGCCACACGGTCTCTTTGCTGCCGGCAAGTTCGACCGGTACAAGTGCGACATCCCCTACACGACTTTGGCGCAAGCTTTCCGAACCCTGGTCCGCCAGATCCTCGCTCGGAGCGAAGTCGAAGTGAGCCGATGGCGGAGCGCGCTACGAGAGGCGCTGGGCCAGAACGGTCAGCTCATTGTCAACCTCATTCCTGAGCTCGAGTTCATCATTGGAAAGCAGCCCCGCGTTCAAGAACTCGCGCCCCATGACGCCCAGAACCGCTTCCAAACGGTCTTCAGGCGGTTTCTCGGCGCGTTTGCCCGGCCGGAACATCCCCTCGCGCTATTCCTCGACGATTTACAGTGGCTGGACGCGGCCACCCTACAACTGCTCGAGCACTTAATCATGGAGCAGGAAGTGCGGCACCTCCTGTTGGTCGGTGCCTACCGAGACAACGAAGTCAGCCCTTCCCACCCATTGATGCGCACTTTTGATTCGATCCACAGGGCCGGGACGAGCATTCGGGAGATTGTGCTTGCCCCTCTCGCGGTTGACGATGTGAACCGACTCGTGGCTGATACCCTGCACTGCAAGTCGAATTCCGCGCAGCCTCTGGCGGAGTTAGTCCACGAGAAGACCGGGGGCAATCCATTCTTCGCGATCCAGTTTTTAGCGGCGCTGGCCGAGGAAAGACTGCTCGCGTTCGACTCAGCTACAGCAGCCTGGACCTGGGATCTGGCACGCATCCGTGCCAAGGGCTACAGCGACAATGTGGTGGATCTCATGGCCCGGAAGCTGAGCCGTTTGCCCCCGAAGACGCAGGAAGCCTTGGGACAGCTGGCGTGTCTAGGGAACGCCGCCGAGATCGCCACCCTGACCCTGATTCGCGGGGAGTCAGAGGAGGAAACTCACGCGGCGCTTTGGGAGTCAGTTCGCGCGGGACTCGCGTTCCGACTGGATGGCGCCTACACATTTCTACATGACCGCGTCCAAGAGGCCGCCTATGCCCTTATTCCTGAGAGTGAGCGAGCGGCGGTCCATCTCAGGATCGGCAGATTGTTCGTGTCGCGGACTGCGCCCGCGGAAATTGAGGAGAAGATCTTCGAGATCGTTAATCAGCTCGACCGCGGTATCGAATTGATCAATTCGCCGGAGGAGCGCGGGCGTGTGGCAGAGCTAAATCTTATTGCCGGCAAGCGCGCCAAGACTTCGACGGCCTATGCCTCGGCGCTGACATATTTTGTCGCCGGCCGCGCGCTGCTGGCAGCGGACAGTTGGAAACAGCGGTACAGGCTCACATTTGCGCTCGAGGTTCATCTGGCTGAGAGCGAGTTACTCACGGGTGATTTCGCGGCGGCGGAAGAACGGCTTTCGAATCTGTCGCGCCGCGCCGAGGACTTGATCGACAGCGCCGCCGTTACACGCCTGCAAACGGAACTCTACACCGCCCTGGATCAGAGCGACCGTGCCGTTGAGGTGGGGCTCGAATACCTCCGGCGCGTTGGCGTCGACTGGTCGCCGCACCCGGCGCTGGACGAGGTCCGACAGGAGTACGAGCAAATTGGCAGGCAGCTTGGAGGTAGACCGATCGAGGCGCTCGTCGACTTGCCCCCGATGACCGATCCGGTCTACCGCGCAACGCTCGATGTTCTCGCGGCGGTCGAGGAGCCCGCCCATTTCACCGACGAAAATCTGCGTTGCCTCGTTGTCGCTCGGATCGTGAACTTGAGCCTGGAGCATGGCAACAGCGACGGGTCATGCCTCGCCTATGTCCACCTGGGCTGGTTTATAGGACCACGTTTCGGTGACCACCAAGCCGCGTTCGGCTTCGGCAAGCTCGGCCTCGATCTCGTAGAGAAGCGCGGTTTGGAGCGCTTCCGGGCTAGGGTTTCTCAGTGTTTCGGTTATTTCGTCAATCCCTGGTCAAGGCACATGCGCACCGGTCTGGAATTGCTGCGACGCTCTTTCCCCGCGGCACAGGAGGCTGGCGACCTCAAATATGCGGTCTATTCCTGCGACCGTCTGGTTACCATTCTTCTCGCCACCGGAGATCCGCTTGCCAGGATACAGCGGGAGGCCGAGCATGGACTCGAGTTCGCACGAAAGGCCAAGTTTGGTTACATCGTCGACATTATCATCGGACAACTCGGATTCATCAGGGCTCTCCGAGGCCTGACCTCGAGCTTTTCCTCCTTTAACGATACGGAGTTCGATGAAGCCTCGTTCGAGCAGCACCTGAAGGCCAACCCGCGCCCGGTATTCGCTACATGCTGGTATTGGATACGCAAGCTGCAAGCGCACTTCTATGCCGGCGACTACGCCTCCGCTCTGGCAGCGGGATCGAAGGCTGAGCCGCTCATCCAGACAGGACCGGGTCATTTTGAGTCTGTTG